>NZ_JBYTAG010000065.1:0-40477 GCF_058787995.1 Cupriavidus sp. FW305-27 | reverse complement strand
GGCCGGGGCTGGCGCCTCGGCGGGCGCGGGCTCGGCCTTGCGCTTCTTCCAGAAACTAAACATTGGGGAATGGAGTCAATACCGGGGCCGATACCCTGGCGGCAGCCAAATGCCAGCAGGCAACCGGTTATAAATCAATGGGTTACGCAGGCATCGCGATGGCTGGGGAGAAAGCGTTGTGGTCCCGGCCGGCGATTGCGTATAGTTCGCTACATGGCAGATTCATGCGCGCAGTCTTGCGCACGTGAGTCGATCGGCAAAATTCTAGCAGACGGGGTCGCATGAACCATTGCGCTGTCCTGGCCGCTGCGGGCGCACAAGGCACCAAAGCCTGCGTCGCAACGCGCTTCCAACGCCTTTCACCTTCCTCCAAACCGCTTCCCGCCCGCGCCGCGCGTCTCGCGCGGCGAGTCATTCCCACGCTGCTGCTGGCCTTGCTGCCGTGGTCGATGCCGGCAGGGGCGCAGGGCGTGGTGGCTTCGCCGATGCCCGGCACGCAGACCGCCCCGGCCGGCGCGACCGCGCATGGCACGACCGAATACCGCCTGTCCAACGGGCTGCGGCTGATCGTCAAGGAAGACCACCGCGCGCCCACGGTGGCGCACCAGATCTGGTACCGCGTGGGCGGCATCGACGAGGTCAGCGGCACCACCGGCGTGGCGCACATGCTCGAGCACATGATGTTCAAGGGCACGCCCAAGGTCGGCGTGGGCGAGTTCTCCAAGCAGGTGGCCGCGCTGGGCGGGCGTGAGAACGCCATGACCAACCGCGACTTCACCATGTACTACCAGCAGATCGGCAAGCAGTACCTGCCGAGGATGATGGAGCTGGAGGCCGACCGCATGGCCAACCTCGTCATCACCAAGGACGAGTTCGAACGCGAGATGAAGGTGGTGATGGAAGAACGCCGCCTGCGCACCGATGACTCCGCGCGCGGCACCGTCTATGAGCAGTTGCTGGCCACGGTCTACACCGCCGCCGCGTACCGCCACCCGGTGATCGGCTGGATGGACGACCTGGTCAATATGCGCGTGGACGACGTCAAGGAGTGGTACCGCCACTGGTACGTGCCCAACAACGCCATGGTGATTGTCACCGGCGACGTCAAGGCCGAGGAAGTGCGCGCCCTGGCCGAGCGCTATTACGGCAAGCTCAAGCCGCGTACGCTGCCGCTGCGCAAGGACCAGGAAGAGCCGGCGCAAAAGGGCATCAAGCGCATCTGGGTCAAGGCGCCGGCCGAGAACCAGTACATGGTGATGGCCTACAAGGTGCCGCGCCTGCGCGATATCGAGAAGGACGTCGACCCCTACGCGCTGGAGGTGCTGGCGGCCGTGCTTAACGGCTACGACAACGCACGACTGACGCGCGAACTGGTGCGCGAGCAGCGCCTGGCCGACGACGTCAACGTCGGCTATGACAGCATCAACCGCGGCGAGTCGCTGTTCGTGCTCGACGGCACGCCCGCCACAGGCCACAACACCGACGAGATCGAGCGCGCGCTGCGCGCCGAGGTCCAGCGCATCGCCAAGGAGGGCGTGTCGCCGGAGGAGCTCAAGCGCGTCAAGGCGCAGGTGGTGGCCGGCCAGATCTACAAGCGTGATTCGGTGTTCGGGCAGGGCATGGAAATCGGCGTGTCCGAGATCTCGGATATCTCCTGGCGCCAGATCGACCGCATGCTCGACAAGATCAAGGCCGTCACGCCGGCGCAGGTGCAGGCCGTCGCCGCGAAGTATTTCAACGACGACAACCTGACCGTGGCCACGCTGGTGCCGCAGCCGATCGATCCGAACAAGCCCAAGTCCCAGGCCCCGTCGGGCCTGCGCCACTGAGGAAAGGCGATGACTCAGTCCGTCACCACCCCGCAGCGTGCGCTGCGCAAACTGGCCGGCGCCGCATTGGGCGCCGTGGTCCTGCTCGCTGCGCAACTGGCGCAGGCCGCGATCCCGATCGAGCACTGGACCGCGTCAACCGGCGCCAGGGTGTTCTTTGTGCATAGCCCGTCGATCCCGATGCTCGACGTCAATATCGACTTCGACGCCGGCAGTCGCTATGACCCGCCGGGCAAGGCCGGGCTGGCCACGCTGACCGCCGCGCTGCTGGACAAGGGCGCCGCGGCGCTGGAAGGCCAGCCGGCGCGCGATGAAGCGAAGATCGCCGATGGCTTTGCCGATACCGGCGCCGCCTTTGGCGGCGCCGCCGGCGGCGACCGCGGCGGCATCGGGCTGCGCACGCTGACCGCCCAGCCGGAGCTGGACCAGTCGGTCGCGCTGGCCGCGCAACTGATCAAGGCGCCGACCTACCCGGACGCTGTGGTCGGGCGCGAGAAGCAGCGCCTGATCACCGCCATCCGCGAAGCCGACGCCAAGCCCGGCGTGATCGCCGACAAGGCGCTGGCCAAGGCCATGTACCCTGACCACCCCTATGGCGTGGCCGCGACCCCGGACAGCGTGGCGTCGATCACGCGCGACGACATCGTCAGGTTCTGGCGCGACAACTACGGCGCGCAGCGCGCGGTCGTGACGCTGATCGGCGCGGTCGACCGCAAGCAGGCCGAAGCCATTGCCGAGCAGCTCACGCGCGGGCTGCCGCCCGGCAGCGCGGCGCCGGCCATGCCGCAGGTGCGCCTGAACATCGCCCCGAGCGAGCAGCGCATGCCGCATCCGGCACAGCAGTCCAGCGTGGCCATCGGCCAGCCGGCCATTGCCCGCGGCGACCCCGATTACTTCGCGCTGCTGGTGGGCAACTACGTGCTGGGCGGCGGCGGCTTCAGCTCGCGCCTGACTGACGAGGTGCGCGAGAAGCGCGGCCTGACCTACGGCGTGGACAGCTACTTCGCGCCGTCCAAGCAGCCGGGTCCGTTCGGCATCAGCCTGCAGACCAAGAAGGCGCAGACCGACGAAGCGCTGGCGCTGGTGCGCCAGGTGCTGGCGCGCTTTGTCGCCGAGGGCCCGACCGAGAAAGAGCTGCGCGCGGCCAAGGACAACCTCATCAACGGTTTCCCGCTGCGCATCGACAACAACCGCAAGCTGCTGACCAACGTCGCCAATATCGGCTGGTACGGGCTGCCGCTGGATTACCTGGACACCTGGACCGCCCAGATTGGCAAGGTCACGCGTGAGCAGGTCAGGGCCGCTTTCCAGCGCCATGTGCGCCCGGACAATATGGCGACGGTAATCGTCGGCGGCCCGGTCGCGGCGCCTGCGACTGCCGCCAGGCAGTGATGCCGGCACCGCTTGGGCCCGTCATGCGCGCCGGGGCTCCGGCGCGTGCGGCGAACCGGCCCGCAGGCTCTACAATCACGGGATGAATTCGCGTTCCCGATTGCCGTCGCCCCCCCATCGGCGGGCGACCCGCCTCTCCTGCCGCTGCCAGCGGCGGGCGTTCCCCCGTTTCCGCGGCGCCACGCCAGGCACCGCGCCAGGAGCCGTCCCAGGTCCGCATCATCGGCGGCCGCTGGAAGCGCACCTTGCTGCCCGTTCCCGATGCCCAGGGCCTGCGCCCCACGCCCGACCGCGTGCGCGAGACGCTCTTCAACTGGCTCGGCCAGGACCTGTCCGGGCTGGAATGCCTGGACCTGTTCGCCGGCTCCGGCGCGCTCGGCTTCGAGGCCGCCTCGCGCGGCGCCGCCGCGGTCACGCTGGTCGAGTCCAATGCGCGCGTGGCCAAGCAGCTGCGCGACAACCAGTACCGGCTCGACGCGGCTCAGGTGCGCGTGATGCAGGGCGATGCCTTTGCCATTGCCGCGCAACTGCCCGATGCCAGCTTCGACGTGGTCTTCCTGGATCCGCCCTTCGCCGAGGACTGGGTCGGGCCGGCGCTGGAGCACGCGGCGAGGCTGTCGCGGCCCGGCGGCGCAGTCTATGTCGAGACCGACCATGCGCTGACCGGTGCCGACGCGCCGGTGCCGGCGTCGCTTGAAATCGTGCGCCACGCGCGCGCCGGCGCGGTGCATTTCCACCTGCTGCAGCATCGCGTGCCGGGCAACGGCGCTGCCTGATGCACCAGTCTGGGGCGATGGTCCGGGTAGGCCTGTTCTGCAATGAGGAAGGTCCCCTTCCTCAATGGGAAACGGCTTCATAGCTGCGCTGCGGCAAAACGGTGCGCCGGGCGGCTTCCAAGTGGCGCATTTGGGGTTACACTACGCCGCTGTTACAACGCTCGCGACGCAGCACCCACGCCGGTCCGGCCGGCGCAAGAGGCGGCCCAAGGCCGGCAGCGGGCAGATCAAGGAGGAAGTATGGTCATCGCGGTCTATCCCGGCACGTTCGATCCAATGACCCGGGGACACGAGGATCTGGTCCGCCGTGCGTCGAACATCTTCGACGAACTGGTGGTCGGCGTGGCGCACAGCCCCAACAAGCGCCCGTTCTTTTCGCTCGAAGAGCGCATCGGCATTGCCCGTGAAGTGCTCGGGCATTATCCCAATGTGCGCGTCGAAGGCTTTTCCGGCCTGCTCAAGGACTTTGTGCGCAACAACAATGCGCGCGTGATCGTGCGCGGCCTGCGCGCGGTGTCCGACTTCGAGTACGAATTCCAGATGGCAGGCATGAACCGCTACCTGCTGCCCGACGTGGAAACCATGTTCCTGACGCCGTCGGACCAGTACCAGTTCATCTCCGGCACCTTCGTGCGTGAGATCGCGGTGCTGGGCGGCGATGTCAGCAAGTTCGTGTTCCCGTCGGTGGAACGCTGGCTGCAAGAGAAAATCGGCAAACCGGAATAAAATAGCAGACACAGATACGTCGAGTCGCGGCCAGTCGGGCGCGGGCGTGTCCGCAGGAAGGAAACACCATGGCGCTGATGATCACTGACGACTGCATCAACTGCGACGTTTGTGAACCCGAGTGCCCGAACGAAGCCATTTCGATGGGGCCCGAGATCTATGAAATCGACCCCAACAAGTGCACCGAGTGTGTCGGGCACTTCGACGAGCCGCAATGCCAGCAGGTCTGCCCGGTCGCCTGTATCCCCAAGGATCCGAACCGCGTCGAAACGCATGAGGTCCTGATGCAGCGCTACCGGCTGCTGACGGCCGCCAAGCACGCGGCCTGACCCGCAGCTTCAGCCAGGCAAAAAAAAGCCCCCGGCACCGCAAGGTGACGGGGGTTTAACTTTTCCCCAGTTACTGCTGGTACTACCTACTGCACTGCGCGGTCACGCACCGATCGGCTTGCCGTCGCTACGGCGCACCACGATGGTGGACGAGCGCGGCGGCTTGGCCGCGTCCGGCCACGCGCCGGTGGGGTGCTGGATGTTGATGAAGCAGGTGGTCAGGTCCGGCGTGTAGGCGATGCCGGTGATTTCGCAGCCGGTCGGGCCGACCAGGAAGCGCTTGGACTGACCCGTCGGCGAGATGTAGTACATGCTGTTGTTGCCGAACGTGCTGGTGTAGGTGGCGCTGGTGCTGGAGTCGGTCTGCACCCACAGCCGGCCCTGCGGGTCGACGCGCAGGCCGTCGGGGCTCGAGAACGTGTCGCCGTTGATGTTGCCCTTCAGGTTGTCGGTGGCCAGCGACGGGTCGCCGGCCTGCAGCAGGATGCTCCACGTGAACGTGGTCGCCAGCGGCGAATTTCCGGCTTCGTTCCACTTGACGATATGGCCGTGCAGGTTGTTCTTGCGCGGGTTGGCGGCGTCGGTCTGCTGGCGGCCGCTGTTGTTGGTCAGCGTGCAGTACAGGGTTTTGTCCGGTGCGGCCGTGATCCACTCGGGGCGGTCCATCAGCGTGCCACCGGCCACGCGCGCGGCCGACTTGGTGTTGATCAGCACGTCGGCCTGGCTGGCGAAGTCGACCGTGGTCGGCGCCGGCGAGACGGCCGACTGGGTCCAGTTGCCCGGATCCGAAGCGCCCACGGTCAGGCCGTTCTTGCCCTGCGTCAGCTCGATCCACTGGCCGCTGCCGTCGGCGTTGAACCTGGCCACGTAGAGCGTGCCGCTGTCCAGCAGGTTGGCATTGGCGGCGCGGTTGTTCGGATCGAAGGCCTTGCTCGGGATAAATTTGTAGATGCAGCCCGGCGTGCCGTCGTCGCCCATATAGAAGGCGACGTTGTTGCTGGCGTCGGTCAGGAAGGCGACGTTCTCATGGTCGAAGCGGCCCATCGCGGTGCGCTTGGCCGGCGAGCCCAGCGTGCCGTACGGATCGACTTCCACCACCCAGCCGTAGCCGTTCTCGGCCTGGGTCGGGTCGATGTAGTTGTCCGTGCTCTCTTCGCAGGTCAGGTAGGTGCCCCACGGGGTATGGCCGCTCGAGCAGTTGTTGAGCATGCCGACTACGGTCGATCCCACCACCGAAGCAGCCGGGCCGCCCACGCGGTACAGCGTGTTGCCGGTGTAGCGCTTGTTGTAGATCGAGTCGCGCTTGACCTGCCACTTGCCGCTGGCTGCCAGTTCCACTTCGATCACCGAGATGCCGACCGCCGACAGCGCGATGCGCTTCTGCTCGGGGCTGGCCGTGGCGGCGTCATAGGTGCCGCCCGCGAACAGGATCTTGTAGTCCGGCAGCTCGTGGTTGATGGCGAGCAGGCCGCCCTTCTGCGGATCGACACCCGGCAGCGCGAAGTAGTGCATGCCGTCGTGGTTGCCGCCGGCCTGGCGCTCGGTTTCGGCCGAGGACTGGAACGCGCCGGCATAGCCGGTGGCACCGGCTTCGACCGGGTCGCCGGCGGAGAACAGCACGTCGACGCTGTAGCCATTGGGCACGACCACGGCATCCGCGGTCGACTTGGCGACCGGCTCGAAGGTGACGTCGTAGCTCGGGGCGGCCGCGGCGGGCGCTGGGGCCGGAGCAGGTGCGGGGGCCGGTGCCGGTGCGGGATCGTCATCGCCGCCACAGGCGGCCAGCAGGCCGCTGCCGAACGCCGAGGCCAGCGACAGGCCCAGGCCGCCGCGCAGCACCCGGCGGCGGGCCGGGTTGGCGGCTACGATGTCTTCGAGCATCTGGCCGGGCACGTCAGCGTCGGGCTTGGCAGCGCGACTGGCGGCCCGCGCTTGATCGGTCAGGTACGACATGGGCTTTCCTCCTGTGGGTTGTCATGCGCATCGGCCACCATGCGATACCGACGCGATTGGAAACCACGGAATGTATGTGCCGCCCATGGCACTTTGATGACATATTGTCTGCAACAGCAGTCTTGGGCCGCCAAACCACGACGGGCCGCAGATGCGGCCCGTTTTCATACGCTTGTCGCAGGAATATGCGTATTTGTCAGCGCGTGGTATGCAGCTGCGCCATGGCGCGTTCAGCATCGCCGCGTGCCAGCAGGCCGAGCGGCTCGATGCAGCGGTCGATGGCGGCATCGATGGCTTCCTGCTCCTCGCGCCGCGGTGGCTTGAGCACGAAGTTGACCACGTCCTCGCGGCCCGCGCCGGCGCCGCCGGGCGCGTTGCGCGGATGGCCCACGCCCAGGCGCAGGCGCCAGTAGTCCTGCGTGGACAGGTGGGCCGAGATGTCCTTGAGCCCGTTGTGGCCGCCCGCGCCGCCGCCGCGCTTGAGCTTGGCCGCGCCCGCCGGCAGGTCCATCTCGTCGTGCGCGACCACGATCTCGTCGGGAAGGACCTTGTAGAAGCGCGCGAGCGACACCACGGCCAGGCCGGAGCGGTTCATGAAGGTCGACGGCTTGAGCAGCCAGATGTCCTGGTCCCACAGCCGCGCACGCGCGGCCAGGCCGTGGAAGCGGCCTTCCACGCGCATCGTGGCGCCGCCCATGCGGGCCAGCTGGTCCACCAGCCAGAAGCCGGCGTTGTGTCGGGTGGCCTCGTACTCCGCACCGGGATTGCCGAGGCCGACGATAAGCTTGATCATGCGTTTGACTGGGTCGTTGGCGCGCAAGGCTGCGCCACAAGCGCCAAGGATACCGAAAAACCGGCAGACGGCTGCCGGGCGAAAAAAAACCGCCGCAAGAAGCGGCGGTTTCTTCGTGGCGCGGCCGGCAGGCCGCGACCGCTGCTGCAGCTTAGGCAGCCGGCGTTTCGCCAGCGGCTTCGCCGCCTTCGGCAGCTTCCGACACGGCTCCAGCCGGTTGCGAGATGCTGGCGACGGCCGGGTTGTCGTCACCGTGGGTGATCACGGTCACGCCCTTCGGCAGCTTGATGTCCGACAGGTGGACGGTCTGGTTCAGCTCGACGGCGGCCAGGTCCACTTCGATGAACTCGGGCAGGTCGGCCGGCAGGCACGAAACTTCCAGGTCGTTCAGGATGTGGTTGACGATGCCGTGGCCCAGCTTCACGCCAGGAGCGGTTTCCTGGTTCATGAAGTGCAGCGGCACCTTGACGTGGATCTTGTCGTTGGCCGACACGCGCTGGAAATCTACGTGCAGCACCAGCGGCTTGAACGGGTGCATCTGGAATGCGCGCAGCAGGGCCTGTTCCGACTTGCCAGCGATTTCCAGTTCCAGGATCGACGAGTGGAACGCTTCCTTCTTCAGGGCGTGCCACAGCGCGTTGTGATCCAGTTCGATCATCTTCGGCTCGGCGGCGCCGCCGTAGATGATGCCGGGGGTCTTGCCCGAATTGCGCAGGCGGCGGCTCGCACCCGTTCCCTGTACGCTACGCTCGAAAGCGACAACTTTCATGATGACTCCAAAAGTAAGAAGGCCGTCCGCGACCAGACAGCCTCGTTGCGGCGCAAACAGCAAATGATGCGCCGATCAAGTCACGTTGATCGCCGAAAAACGGCGATCAACGCAGTAAAACCTTAAATTCTATCAGGAACCCGCAAACAGCGACATGATCGAGTCGCCCTTGACGATGCGGGTGAAGGTCTCGGCCAGCAGCGGGGCGGTCGAGAGCTGGCGGATCTTGGTGCACTTGGCGGCTTCTTCGGACAACGGGATGGTGTCGCACACCACCACTTCGTCCAGCGCCGAGTCCGCGATGCGGGCGGCCGCGCCACCCGACAGCACCGGGTGCGTGCAGTAGGCGAAGACCTTCAGCGCGCCGCGCTCCTTCAGCACCTGGGCGGCCTTGCACAGCGTGCCGCCGGTGTCGATCATGTCATCCATGATGACGCAGTTGCGGCCGTCGACTTCACCGATGATGTTCATCACCTCGGCCACGTTGGCCTTGGGACGACGCTTGTCGATGATCGCCAGGTCGCAGTTCAGTTCCTTGGCCAGCGCGCGGGCACGGACCACGCCGCCGACGTCCGGCGACACCACCAGCAGGTCGCCGTAGTTCTTCTCGCGCAGGTCGCCCAGCAGTACCGGCGAAGCGTAGATGTTGTCGACGGGAATATCGAAGAAGCCCTGGATCTGGTCAGCGTGCAGGTCCATCGTCAGCACGCGCTCGACACCGGCGACTTCCAGCATGTTGGCCACGACCTTGGCCGAGATCGCGACGCGCGCCGAACGCGGGCGGCGGTCCTGGCGGGCATAGCCGAAGTAGGGCATGGCGGCGGTGATGCTGCGTGCCGAGGCGCGCTTGAGCGCGTCGACCATCACCATCAGCTCCATCAGGTTGTCGTTGGTCGGCGCGCAGGTGGACTGCAGCACGATGACGTGCTTGCCGCGAACGTTTTCCTGGATATCAACTTGAACTTCGCCGTCGGAGAAACGGCCAACCAACGCCTTGCCCAGGGGAATGCCGAGGTGCTGTACGACAGCCTCCGCGAGTTTGGGGTTGGCGTTGCCGGTAAATACCATCAAGCCTTCGCTGCTCATTCGGGGCACCTGTCTTGCTGCTGGGGGAGCTTGGCGTCACCGGCAAAGCCGGTGACTGATACAGAGAGTCCGTAAGGACACTATAGGAATGTAATGGCAGGGGAAGAAGGATTCGAACCTTCGAATGCCGGAATCAAAATCCGGTGCCTTGACCAACTTGGCGACTCCCCTACACAACCGGGCCGTTCTTCGTGGTACCAGACTGCCGTACCGCGCCGAACGAAAACTTGCTACGCGAGCGCTGCGAGCGGATGACGTGCCAGACTGCGCACACACCTGCCGTCCCATTCGGGAGGCAACCTTTCCAAAACCTGCTGCGCTGTTGTTGCGTCGGGAAAACGCGCAAACACGCAGGCTCCGGAACCGGTCATCCTGGCATGCTGATTGTGTTGCTTCAGCCATGCCAGGGCTCGGGCGACTTCGCCGAACTTCGCTGTTGCTATCGGTTCCAGGTCGTTGCGACCGAAATCGAATTTGTTTGTGCGAGCAGCGAAGACCGCAATTATGGAGAGCGGCGTATCCCTTGTCAAGCACTCGTCCGAAAAAATTTCAGCGGTGGGGACATGCTGTTTCGGGTGGATGACCACGAACCAGCTCTCGGGCAGCTCGACTGGCGTCAGGTCCTCGCCGATGCCCTGTGCAAAGGCGTTCTGGCCCAACACGAATACTGGCACGTCGGCGCCCAGCGCCAGCCCGATGCGCATCAGTTCGGCACGCGCAAGGCCCAGTCCCCACAGGTGATTCAGCGCCAGCAGCGTGGTGGCGGCATCGGACGAGCCGCCGCCGATGCCGCCGCCCATCGGCAGCACCTTGTCGATGGCTATGTCGGCCCCGAACGTGGCACCGGTGGCCGCCTGTAACGCGCGCGCGGCGCGCACCACCAGGTCGGTCTCGGCCGGCACGCCGGGCACGTCGGTGACGCGTGCGACCACGCCGTCGTCGCGCCGGCGGAAATGCAGCGTGTCGCACCAGTCGACCAGCTGGAACACGGTCTGCAGCGTGTGGTAGCCGTCGGCGCGGCGGCCGGTCACGTGCAGGAACAGGTTGAGCTTGGCCGGCGCGGGGCAGTCGCGCAGTTCGGGCGGGGGCAGGGGCTGGCTGCGATGCATGGCGTGGTTCACGGCGTCCGGGGATCGATCACGAGGCGCACCGACAGCGGATTGCTGCCGGCGTCGCGCGCCAGGTCGATGCGGCGCGGCACCTGGGCGGCTGCGTCCTGCCAGGCGACGTAGCGCACGGTCCAGCCGTTCTGCGCCAGCGTGGCCAGCCGGCCCTGCTCGTCGCGCGTGGTGCGCGCGGGCGCGCCCTGCGTGGCGCGGCCGTGCAGCCAGTCGCGCATGCCGGCCACTGGCAGCGCAAAGCCGAGCGCTTCCTCCATCAGGGTGTCGACCTCTGGCGCGTTGCGCGGCGGCTGGTTGGGCAGGTCGAGCGTGGCGCCGGACGGTGTGGCGGTGACCACGGCCAGGGTCTGGCCGAGCGGGGACACCAGGTCCAGCCGCACGTTGCGGCCCTGCTCTTCCCAGCGGAAGCTTCCCTGCACGCCTTCGTCGCGCCCGTAGCGCACGTAGTTGGCGGAGAAGCGGCCGGTGTATTGCTGGCTGGCGGCGGCCTGGTCGCCATCAAAGCTGCGCGACGGTGCCACGCTGGCACACGCCTGCAGCAGCAGCGGGGCGCCAAGGCAGAAGAGCGCCAGGCGTCGGGATCGGTTCATGGGCTTGGTCGTGAGAACGGCGGCGCGGCGGCGTCCACCGGCTGACGGAAATCCGGCGCCGCGGACCCGGGCTGCGGGTCGCGGCGGGCGGGGTTACTTGGACACTTGCACGTTGACCTTGTAGCGGCGCAGCGTGTCGACCAGGGTCTCGTTCTCGGGGTCGATGCGGACGGCCTCGGTCCAGGTCTTGCGCGCTTCGTCATGCTCGCCGAGCTGCCACAGCACCTCGCCCAGGTGCGCGCCGATCTCGGCCTCGGGCGCCTTGGAATAGGCATTGCGCAGCAGGTCGGCCGCCGGGCGCAGGTCGCCCATGCGGAATTTGACCCAGGCCAGGCTGTCCATGATGTACGGATCGTCCGGCCCCAGCTCGGAGGCGCGCTCCAGCAGCTTGAGCGCCTCGGGCAGCCGCTCGTTGCGGTCCGCCAGCGAGTAGCCCAGCGCGTTGTAGCCCTGCTTCTGCTGCGGCTGCAGCGCAATCACCTTGCGCAGGCCCTTCTCCATGCTGTCGTAACGCTTCTGGCGCTCGTCGAGCATGGCCAGCTCGTAGATCCAGTCGGCGTTGTCGGGCTCGGCCGTAATGCGGTCGTTGAGCAGCTTGCGGGCGCGGTCATAGGCTTTGCTTTCCATCAGCGTGGCCACCTCGGCCTGGCGGATGGCGGTCATGCGCTGCGCGCGCTGGCCAGGATCGGAGATGTCCTCGGCGTCGGTGAGCATCTCGCCGAAGAGCGCCTGGGCGTCGTCGAGCTTGCCCATGCGCGCCAGCAGCTGTGCGCGCTTGGCGGTCGCCGCGGGCGCCAGCCGGATGTCCTCGATGCGGTCCAGCCACCGGATGGCGCCGGCGTAGTCCTTGCGCTCCTCGGCGATCTGCGCCAGGTACTGGTAGGCAATGTCGGGGTTGGCGGTGGGCTGCTTCTCGACCAGCTGCAGGTATTCCTTCAGGTACTGCTCGGCCTCGCCGTAGCTCTTGGCCTGCAGGCTGGTCAGGCCCAATGCCAGCGGCACGCGCGGGTCGCCCGGGGCTACCTTGCGCAGGGTCTCGAACTCCTGCCGGGCCGACTGCATGTCGTTGCGCAGCAGGTACAGCCGCGCCAGCGTGATATGGCCGTTGACCGAATCGGGCGACTTGTCGAGGAAGCGCTTCAGGATCGCGACGGCTTCGTCGGGCTGCTTCTCGGCGCGCAGCTCGGCCGCCATCAGCGCGGCCGCTTCATAGCCCGGGCGCAGCCGCAATGCCTGGTCGAGCGCGGCGAGCGCGCCCGGCTCGTCGCCGGCGACTTCCCTGGCGCGCGCCAGTGCCAGCTGCGTTTCCGGCAGCTTGGCGTCATTCTTGGTCAGGTCCTGCAGCAGTGTGGCCGCGCCGGCCGCATCGCTGGTGCGCGACAGCTGCTGCTGCAGCTGCAGGATGGCCTCGCCTCGCTGGCTGGCCGGCACCGCCGCCAGCTGTTGCTGCAGCAGGGGCCGGGCATCGTCCCAGCGGCCGTTGAGCACCAGCAGCGTCGACAGCACCTGCGCTGCCGCGGGCGAAGTCGGAGAAATCTCCTTCCACAGGCGCGCGGAGTCCAGTGCCTGCTGCGGGATGCGCGCATTGAAGGCGATCTCGGTGGCGCGCTGCGCGAAGCGCGGGTCGCGGGTCTGCCGGGCCAGTTCCATGTAGGTCCGGTAGGCCGGGCCGACCAGGCCGCGTTGCATGGAAATCTCCGCGGCCAGCACCATATAGACGATGTCGTCGGTCAGCTCCAGCGACGGCAGCGCGCTGCGTGCGGACCTGGCGGCGGCGGGGCGCTCGCTTTCGGCCGCGGCCAGCTGCAGTGCCGATGGCAATGGCATGGCGCCCGCAGGCGGCGCGGCGTGGCTGGTGCCGGCGGCCAGGGCCAGCAATGCCGAGGCGGCCAGCGCACGCGCATGGCGGCGGGGCGCCTGGAAAAACCGGGCCAGGGCGCCAGCCGTGCGCGCTGTGCGGGAAACGGCGCCTGGAAAAGCGATCGGGAGGCCGCCCGCGGTGGCTTGCAATGTGGAGTCCGGCATCAGGTCCGGCATGAGGTCCGACATGTAGTGATTGCTCCGGCGCGCGCTGGCGAGGGATGAGAGAAAGCGCATTGATAAAGGGCATTGTAGCCTGCCGCTACAATGCGCTGCTTGGCGCCGCAGGCCGGTGCCCGCAGGCGCCGCTGGAGTTTTGAGCGGTAACCAACGGAGAGGTTCGATGCCAGAATTGCCCGAGGTCGAGGTGACCCGGCGCGGCTTGCTGCCGCATGTGGTGGGACGGCGCATCGCCGCGGTCACGGTGCGCCACCGCGGCCTGCGCTGGCCGGTCGATCCGCAACTGGAAATGCGGCTGGCCCAGCGCGTGGTGCGCCGGATCGAGCGCCGCGGCAAATACCTGCTGCTGGAATGCGTGAGCGAGGCGGCGGGCGAGCCGGCCGGCTGGCTGCTGGTCCACCTGGGCATGACCGGGACGCTGCGGGTGCTGCCCGAGGCGCCGCCGCCTGGCGCGCACGACCACCTTGACCTGGTGCTGGCCCCCGGGCCCGGCGCCGCGCTGGGCACCAAACCGGGAACCATCGTGTTGCGTTTCCGCGATCCGCGCCGCTTCGGCGCCATCCTGTGGAGCACGCTGCCCGAGGCTGAACTGCCGTCGCACCCGCTGCTGCGCACGCTCGGCATCGAGCCCTTCGATCCTGCCTTCGACGGCGCCTGGCTGCACCGCCACACGCGCGGGCGCAGCGCCGCCATCAAGACCGTGCTGCTGGCCGGCGGCATCGTGGTCGGCGTGGGCAATATCTATGCGTCCGAAAGCCTGTTCCGCGCCGGCATCCGTCCGACCACCCCGGCCGGGCGCCTGAGCCGCGCGCGCTGCGACCGCCTGGCGCAGGCGGTGCGCGAGACTCTGGCACAGGCAATCGAGCGCGGGGGCAGCACGCTGCGCGACTTTGTCGGCAGCGACGGCGCCAGCGGCTATTTCCAGCTGGATTGCCTGGTCTACGACCGCGCCGGCCAGCCATGCCGGGTCTGCGCCACGCCGGTGCGCCAGATCGTGCAGGGCCAGCGCTCGACCTTCTACTGCCCGAACTGCCAGCGCTGAGCCTTGGCGGCCACCCCGGGCAGGCGCCGTGTGGCGCACAATGCGCGCCGCCGGCGATTGTCGATGGGTCGGCGCAACACTCCTTGTGCAAGCCATTACGGAGGGGCGTGAATTCCACAAAACCGTCGTGGAAACCTGTATCGTGTGCGCAGTCATAAAAAGTTACAAAATGGCCCGCCGCCTGCAGGTAGACCGTGGTCGGGCCGGCATTGTGCGAACACGGGCGCAGCGCGAAAGCGGCGTGCCCCGAGGTAAAACCAAGTCAGCCGAACAGCTCCATGACAACGCTCGCCCACCAATTCGAACAATACGGCGCCTGGAGAACCGGGGTCCTCCAGTCACTGGCCGAATTCCAGTCCTGGCTGCAGCAGCACGACCTGTACGACGCCCAGGCCGATGACCGCGTGCAGCGCATCCAGAGCGTGCTGCGCAGCGACCGCCTCAAGGTCGCCTTCATTGCCGAGTTCTCGCGCGGCAAGAGCGAGTTGATCAACGCCATCTTCTTCGCCGACTACGGGCGCCGCATCCTGCCGTCGTCGGCGGGGCGCACCACGATGTGCCCGACCGAGCTGCGCTATGACGAGGCCGAGCCGCCATGCATCCGGCTGCTGCCGATCGAGACACGCCTGCAGGAGGCCTCTACCGCCGATTTCCTGGAGGCCGGCACCTCGGCTTCGCACTGGCATTCGGTGCCGCTGGACCCGTCTTCGCCCGAGGGCATGCTGGCTGCGTTCCAGCACGTGGTGCAGACCGTGCGCGTGCCGCCCGCGCAGGCCGAGGCGCTGGGCCTGTACCACGAGAACGATCCCGATGCCGCCTACGCGGTCGATGCCGAGGGCATGGTCGAGATCTCGCGCTGGCGCCACGCCGTCATCAATTTCCCGCACCCGCTGCTGCGCCAGGGCCTGGTGATCCTGGACACGCCGGGCCTGAACGCGATCGGCACCGAGCCCGAGCTGACGCTGCGGCTGATCCCCGACGCCCATGTGGTGGTGTTCGTGCTGGCCGCCGATGCGGGTGTCACCAAGAGCGACCTGGAGCTGTGGCGCAGCCATGTCGGCGCCGGCCATCGGCGCGGCTGCCTGGCGGTGCTCAACAAGATCGACGGGCTGTGGGATCCGCTGCGCGAGCCGGGCGAGATCGCGCAGGAGATTGCGCGGCAGGTGTCCACCACCGCGCAGGTGCTGGGCATTGAGCAGTCGCGCGTCTATCCGGTATCGGCGCAGAAGGGCCTGGTGGCCAAGGTCACGCACGACGACGAGCTGCTGGCGCGCAGCGGCCTGCCCGAGTTCGAGCACGTGCTGTCCGACCAGCTGATCCCGCGCCGGCGCGAGATCGTTTCAGACCAGGCGCACCGGCTGGTGCAGGACATGGCGCGCGCCGCGCAGCAGCTGCTGCAGACCCGCCGCCGCGATATCGTCGAGCAGCTGTTCGAGCTGCGCGGCCTGCGCGGCAAGAACCATGCGATGGTCAAGCACATGCTGATGCGCGTGCAGGGCGAGAAGGAAGAGTTCGAGCAGAGCATCAGCAAGTTCCAGGCGCTGCGCCTGGTCTTCGGCCGCCACAGCGCCGACATCATCAAGAGCCTGCAGCTGCGCGACGTGCGCCTTACCATGCGCAGCGCGCGCGAGCAGATGAAAGAGCGCTTCTTCTCGCGCGGACTGCGCGAAGACATGGACGCGCTGTTTGCGCAGCTGACCAGGCTGGTGACCGATGCCGACAACAAGATCGGCCAGCTGCACCAACTGATCGAAAGCATGTACCGGCGCTTCAACGCCGAGCACGGCTTCACGCTGCCCGCGCCGATGCAGTTCACTGCCGAGCGCTACGTGGCCGAGCTCGAGGAAACACTGCGCCTGGTGCATGCGCACTTCGGCACGGTCAGCATGCTGACGCGCTCGCGCCCGCAGCTGGTACAGAGCGCCTTCAGCACCATGGCCAGCCGCGTGCTGGAGAACTTCCGTGACCTGAACCGCGATATCGAGGTCTGGCTCAAGTCGGTGATGACGCCACTGGAAGCGCAGGTGCGCGAGCACCAGAAGCAGCTGCGCCGGCGCGTCGATTCGATCGAGCGCATCCATGAGGCCACCGACACGCTGGAAAGCCGCATTGCCGAACTCGAGGAAGTGCTCAACGGCCTGGACGAGCGCAGCGGCCGTATCGAGGGCTACGCGCAGCGGCTGCTGCGGCCGACGGCTGCAGCCGACAGCGCGAGCCTTGCGGTGGCCTGATCCTGAAGCCGGTATATCATGTGGCGCCGCACTTAGCGGCGCCTTTTCCTTTGGTGCGCCGCGCGCCCCGCGCTTCAGAACGTTTCACCCAGATGCCCCGCAAACCAGCCCCTCGCGCCGTTCCCGCCATCCCCGCCGATATCTGCGTGCCGCCCGACTTCGGCGCCAGCGTGGTCGACTGGCAGCGCCAGCATGGCCGGCACGACCTGCCGTGGCAGAACACGCGCGACCCGTACCGCATCTGGCTGTCGGAGATCATGCTGCAGCAGACCCAGGTGAGCGCGGTGATCGACTACTTCCAGCGCTTTGTCTCGCAGCTGCCCACGGTGCAGGCGCTGGCGGCGGCGCCTGCCGACCAGGTCATGGCGCTATGGGCGGGGCTGGGCTATTACTCGCGCGCACGCAACCTGCACCGCTGCGCTATGCAGGTGGTGAGCGAGCATGGTGGCCGTTTCCCGACCGATCCCGCGGTGCTGGCCACATTGCCCGGCATCGGCCGCTCCACCGCCGCGGCAATCGCCGCGTTCAGCGCCGGCGTGCGTTCTCCAATCCTGGATGGCAACGTCAAGCGCGTGTTCGCGCGCTGCTTCGGCATCCACGGCCATCCGGGCGAGCGCGTGGTGGAAACGCGCATGTGGCAGCTGGCCGAGCGGGCCTTGCCGGCGCCAGGCCCGCGCCAGGCCGAGGACATGATCGCCTATACGCAAGGGCTGATGGACCTGGGCGCCACGGTGTGCTCGCGCGGCAAGCCGGCCTGCCTGGCCGATGCCGGCGCGTGCCCGCTGTCGGCCGACTGCGTGGCGCGCCGCGACGGGCTCACCGGCGTGCTGCCCACGCCCAAGCCGCGCGCGGCCATCCCCGAGCGCAGCACGGTAATGCTGCTGGTGCGGCGCCAGCGCGAAGTGCTGCTGCGCCTGCGCCCCGGCAGCGGCATCTGGGGCGGCTTGTGGAGCCTGCCGGAGATGCCGGTCGACAGCGTGCCCTTCGACACGGAAGCCGCCGAGGCGGCGGCGCTCGACTATGCCCGCGCCTTCGGCAAGCCCGCGCGCGCCGCACTGACCGGCGAGCTGACCCATGTGTTCACGCACTTCCGCCTGCTGATCCGTGCCATCCGGGTCGATGTGAGCGCGGACGGCGCAAGCCTGATGGCGCAGGACGGCGCTGCGGAAGCCGCGCAGCGCTGGATCTCGCTTGACGATCTCGATGCGGTGGGTACGCCCGCGCCGGTGCGCAGGCTGCTGGAGGACCAGGCCCGCGGCGGGCTGTTCTGAGCGCCTAGAGCATGTGGTTCTGGCGCATGTAGCGGTGCACGATCTCGATGCGCATGCCGGCATCGGGCAACGCCATCAGCATCTGCTTGGCCTTGAGCGGCACCGGCAGCAACTCGCACAGCCGGTTGGCGACCCAGCTCGGGTCGTCCCACAGGTAGGGCTCGTCGAATGGCAGGCGGTCGGGTTGCTCGGCATGGAGCCGCGTGACAATGCGCCGCAGCGCATCCAGGCATTCGCCCAGCAGCTCCAGCTTGCAGTCGATGATGTCGGGAGGAAGCACCTCGGCGCGCGCAACCAGCAGGCCGTCGTCGCGGGTGTCATGGCTGACGATATGGAAGCGCTCGCGGCCGCGCGCACGGATCAAGAGCACGCCCAGCTGTTCCATGTTGCAGTCGACGATCTCCGCCAGGCAGCCGATCAGTTCCGGCACGGTGGGCTGGTCCGGCCGGGCCACTTCCTCGCCGCTTTCGATCAGGCAAACGCCGAAGGGAGTGTTGTCGCGCAGGCAGTTGCGCACCATGTCGACATAGCGCGCCTCGAACACGCGCAATGGCAGCCGTCCACCGGGAAACAGCACGGTGTGCAACGGGAACAGCGGCAGGTTGTCGAGCGTCCGCGGCGGATCTTCTGATGCCGTGGGACGGTAGAGGTCGGTCGAGGACATGCAGTGCCAGCTTGGGTATCGCGCAGCAATGGGCCAGCCGGCCAACGCGGCGCGCAGATGCCAATGATGCCAGTGGGCAGTCCCGCCTGCGTCAGCCCGCCGGTGCGAGCTCTCGGTGTCTCACCAGCACATTACCATGCGCCCGGAAGTAGTTGGCAAGCCTTTCCGCAATATAGACCGAGCGATGCTGGCCGCCGGTGCAGCCGATCGCCACAGTCAGGTAGCTGCGGTTGTCGGCAATGAAACTCGGCAGCCACTTTTCCACGTAGGCGCGGATATCCTCGGCCATCGCCAGCACCATTGGCTGGGCCTGCAGGAAGTCGATCACCGGCGTGTCGCGCCCCGTCAGCGGGCGCAAGGCCAGGTCGTAATAGGGGTTGGGCAGCGAGCGCACGTCGAACACCATGTCCGCATCGCTGGGCACGCCGTGCTTGAAGCCGAACGACTCGAATAGCAGCGTCAGCCGCTGGCTGTCGTCGCGGATCAGCTCCTTGATCCAGCTGCGCAGCGTATTGGTGCGCACATTGCTGGTGTCGATGCGGTGCGCGGCCTCGGCCAGCGGGCTCAGCAGCGCACGCTCCATCTCGATCGCTTCCATCAGCGCGGTGTCGTTGAAGGCGGGTTCACCGCCCGGGCCCGGCACGCCGTCGGTACGGACCGAGAGCGGGTGGCGGCGGCGCGTCTCGGAGTAGCGCTGCACCAGTGCGTCGGTGCTGGCGGTCAGGAACACCACCTCGACCTGGTGCTCAGCGGCCAGCGCGCGCACGGTGTCGGGCAACTGGTCGAGCGACTCGCGGCTGCGGATGTCAGTGGCGACGCCCAGGTGCGTATAGCCCTGGCTGTCGAGATAGCGGGTCAGTTCCGGGATGAACTGAGCCGGCAGGTTGTCCACGCAGTAGTAGCCTGCGTCTTCGAGCACGTTCAGTGCGACGGACTTGCCGGAACCGGATATGCCGGTGATGAGGATGATGCGCATAGCAACTGAAGCATAGCATCACGTGATGAAGGCGTCATGACACCACGCGCAAAAGCAAACATGGCGAACCTCGCGGTTCGCCATGCTTTTGTCGTCAGCTTGCGGCGCTGGTTGCGGCTCAGGCTGCCTTGGACAGGCATTCCTTCATGTAGGCCTTGTATTCGTCGCCCTTCTTGCCCTTGCCCGACTTGCTGCAGGAGGCCATCTTCTCCTGCTGGGTCTTGGACGCGCCCTTGGACAGGCATTCCTTCATGAACGCCTTGCGTTCGTCGCCCTTCTTGCCGGCGGCTTGCGTATTGCAGGCCTTCATCTTGTCCTGCTGGGCGTTGGCTGCGGGCTTGTCCGGGGTAGCCGGGGTGGCGGGCGTGGCAGGCATGGCCGGCGTTGCCGGTGCGGTGGCCGCCGGCTTGGCTGGCGTCGCGGGGGTTGCCGGCGTGGCGGTGGTCTGTGCAAAAGCGCTGGCGGCGATCATCGGGGTGACCAGCGCGCACATCGCGATCAATTTCTTCATGCTTGCTCTCCTGGGTGTGGAAAACTTCATGGCCGCGCGCCATTGCCGGCGTTGCAGCTTCCGTAACGGGCGCGATGCCCATTACAGCACAAAACGGAGCATGCCTGAAGAACGTTGACGTTCTGCGTCAACGCCGTTGTAAGCAAATGAAAACGCCGGCGCTCAGAGCAAGCGGCCCTGGCCGCGCGATACTGCATCGGCCTGCATCGCGGCGCGCTGCCGGTCCATGAAGTCGCGCAGCGTATCGATGCCGCGCAGGCGCAGGATGGTGTTGCGCACCGCGGCCTCGACCAGCACGGCCAGGTTGCGCCCGGCCGCCACCTGGATCTTGACCATGTGGATCGGCAGGCCCAGCACGTCGAGGTATTGCGAATCGAGCGGCAGCCGCTCGAACTCGCCGTCATTGCGACGCACCAACTGCACCACCAGCTTGATCTTCATCTTCCGGCGCACCGCGGTCTCACCGAAGATGGTCTTGATGTCGAGCAGGCCCAGACCGCGTACTTCAAGCAGGTTCTGCAGCAGCGGCGGGCAGCGGCCTTCAATGAAATCCGGCCCCAGGCGCACGAAGTCCACGGCATCATCGGCCACCAGCCCGTGGCCGCGCGAGATCAGTTCCAGGCCCAGTTCGCTCTTGCCCAGGCCCGATTCGCCCATGATCAGCACGCCCATGCCCAGGATGTCGAGGAATACCCCGTGCATGGTCACGCGCGGCGCGGAGATACGCGACAGGTACAGGCGCAGGTGGTCGATCACCGCGGCCGACGACACCGGCGTGGTGAACAGCGGCGTGGACGAGCGCGTGCAGCGCAGTTCCAGGTCGGGCGGCGGCTCCATGCCGTCGGCGATCACCAGGAAGGGCGGCTCCAGCAGGATCAGCTCGCCCATCTGGCGCTTGCGGGTCTCGTCGTCCAGCCGCTGGTAATAAGTGATCTCGGGCTTGCCGAGCACCTGGATGCGGTTGGGGTGGATCAGATTCAGGTGGCCCACCAGGTCGGCGGCGGAGGTGGCTTCGCGGGCGAACTCCACATCGAAGGCGCGATCCGCACCTTCCAGGCCGGCCACCCACGAGAGTTTGATGTCGGCTGCGTTGTCGTCGAAGATGGACTGGGAGGTGACGCCGGTGAGTTCCATGCGGTATGACTGGTGGGGCGGTTTGCGAAGCGCCTTGGCGCCTGCCCGGTCTGGTGCCGGCCCGCTTGAGGGATCAGGGGATCAGGGATGCCATGCGATCAGCAACTGATGGACGGCATCGGGCGTGGGCAGCGTGGCCAGCCCTTCACGCATGTCGCGGTCGGAAAGCAGTTGCGCGATTTCGGACAGGATTTCCAGGTGCTGCTGCGTAGCCTGTTCGGGCACCAGCAGGAAGATCAGCAGCGATACCGGCTTGCCATCGGGCGATTCGAACGGAATTGGTTCGGCCAGGCGCATGAACGCGGCCAGCGGCTGCTTCAGGCCCTTGATGCGGCCGTGCGGGATTGCCACGCCGGCGCCCAGGCCGGTGGATCCAAGCGACTCGCGCGCGAACAGGTTGTCCGTCACGATGGCGCGCGCCACACCATGGTTGTTCTCGAAGAGGAGCCCGGCCTGCTCGAACACACGCTTCTTGCTGGTGACGCTGACGTCGAGGGTGATGTTGCCGGGTGGCAGCAATTTGGCCAAACGATTCATGGGCGATGCGCAGGATTTCAGTTAGCGGGCGGACCGTTCCGCCGGGCAGTGGGCTGGCTCCGGCCTGCCGTTGGCCTGGCCGGAGGCGTCCGGCCCATTATAGAGCAGCGACTACTCCCGCATTGTGCAGCGCAACGGGGCAAGCCGGTGCAGAAAGATACATGGTGATGCAATGGTGCCTCCGCGGCGGGGAGCCGGTGCACCGGTGCGGGGCACGGCCAGGATTCCCTCTCTTTGTATGGCGCAGCATACACCTTGGCGCAGCGCTTGCGAACACCCTTGCTCATTCGGGTGAAAAGCATCGGCTCCGGCGCCACAGCCGGGGCGCGCCGCCAGTGCGGGCGCGGCATGCCGGCGGCAACCGGGAACGCGAGGGCGCAAAAAAGCCGCGCTTCTTGGCGCGGCTTGCCTGTTCAATCCTGATTCAGCAGCCCGCTGCGGGGCTGCCGGGCACGGTCATTGCTGCATTTGCGCTGCGGCCATCTGGTACTTGACCGCTTCGCGGTCGTGGCCTTGCACGCGATCCTTGTAGCGGATCACCTGACGGTCCAGCTTGTCGACGAGTGCGTCGATCGCTGCATACAGGTCTTCGTGATGCGCTTCGACAAAGATGTCCTTGCCCTTGAGATGTAGATTGATTTCCGCGTACTGACGCCGGTCCTTTTCCTTATGGTTGTCGACAGAGAGCAGCACACTAACGCCAATGACTTGATCGAAATGCCTGACGATTCGCTCCAGCTTCGTTTCCACGTACTCACGCAGAGGGGGCGTGATGTCCAGGTGGTGTCCACTGATCTTGAAGTTCATAGCGCTTCTCCTTCTGAAAGAGCCTCACCAGGCAGGCGGTGGGCTCGGCTACAAAGACTTGCGGAGATTGACTGCGGGGATCTTCAGGGCTTCGCGATACTTGGCAACGGTGCGGCGTGCGACAACGAAGCCTTGTTCGCCCAGCAGTTCGGCAATGCGACTGTCGGAAAGGGGATTCCTCGGGTCTTCGGCTCCTATCAGTTGCTTGATCAAGGCGCGGATGGCCGTTGACGAAGCCGCGCCACCGGTTTCGGTGGACACGTGGCTGCCGAAGAAGTACTTCAGTTCGAAAGTACCCATCGGCGTTGCCATATATTTATTGGTCGTCACCCGGGAGATGGTTGACTCGTGTAAACCCAGTGTATCGGCAATCTCCCGCAAAACCAAGGGGCGCATGGCGATTTCGCCGTGGCTGAAAAAGTTCTTTTGACGCTCGACAATGGCCTGTGAGACACGCAGGATTGTGTCGAACCTCTGCTGGATGTTCTTGATCAGCCAGCGCGCCTCCTGCAGCTTCTGCTGCAGCCCGGCGGTGCCGGACTCACCCTTTGCGCCACGCAGGATTTGCGCATACATGTCATTGATGCGCAGCCTCGGCATCACATCCGGATTGAGCTGCGCGATCCAGCCGCCGCCACCCTTGCGCACGAACACGTCCGGCACCACGAAGTCCGCCTCCGGGCGGCTGTATGCATGGCCGGGGTAGGGCGCCAGCGAGCGGATCAGTTCGTGTGCGGACTTCAGCGCCGCTTCATCCACCTGCAGCGCCTTCTTCAGCCGCGTGTAGTCGCGTACTGCGAGCAACTCCAGGTGGTTGGTCACGATGTTCAGGGCCAGTTCGCGCTGCGGGTGCGTCAGGCGCCGCAACTGCAGGGCCAGGCACTCGGCGGCGTTGCGCGCGCCCACGCCGGGCGGGTCGAAGCTCTGCAGCAGCGTGAGGATGGCGTGGACCTCCTCGATCTCGAACTCGAGTTCTTCCGGCAACTCCGTGCAGATCTCCTCAAGCGATGCGCTCAGGTAGCCATCGTCGTCGAGCGATTCGATCAGGAAGATGGCCAGGCCCTTGTCGCGCGCCGAGATCTTCAGCGGCGTGAGCTGTTCCATCAGGTACTCGCGCAGCGTGGGCTCGGCTTCGCGCAGCTGCATCGGCGTTTTTTCGTCCTCGTCGCCCTGGGGGCGGCGGGCAAAGTCGTCCAGGCTCCAGTCGCTGCTGCCATAGTCGTCGCCGTTGCCGCTGTCGCCATAGCTGTCGTCGTCAGCCGCGCCGTCGGCGCGGGCCTCGCCATTGCCCTGCGGCTCTGCCGGCGCGGGCGCCGGTGCGCTCTGCAGGTTGACCGAGCCGTCGGCCGCCACGCGCAGCGGGCTTTCGATCCAGTCGTTCTCGCGTTCGAGCAGAGGGTTTTCCGTCAGTGCCTGTTCGACCTCTTGCTGCAGTTCCAATGTGGAAAGCTGCAGCAGCCGGATCGACTGCTGCAGTTGCGGGGTCAGGGCCAGATGCTGGGAAAGGCGGAGCTGTAGCGACGGTTTCATGCGACCTATTCTATGCGCATCTTTCCGTTGTTGGAACGGAAATTGCTATCGCTTATGCGGTCTGATCGCTGCTGGCTGTGGCAGGCCCACGTGCGCCCGCGAATAGGCCTGCCGCTCCATGGCAGGCCGCTGCATCACATGCGGAAGTTCTCGCCCAGGTAGACGCGCCGCACTGCGTCATTGGCGATGATTTCCTCGGGCTGGCCCGCGGCCAGCACCGTGCCTTCGCTGATGATGTAGGCGTGGTCGCAGATGCCGAGCGTCTCGCGCACGTTGTGGTCGGTGATCAGCACGCCGATATTGCGTGCCTTGAGGAAGCTGACGATGCGCTGGATCTCGCCCACGGCGATCGGGTCCACGCCGGCGAAGGGTTCGTCCAGCAGGATGAAGCGCGGCGACGACGCCAGCGCGCGCGCGATTTCCACGCGGCGGCGCTCGCCGCCCGACAGCGACAGCGCCGGGTTGTTGCGCAGGTGCGCGATCTGCAGGTCGTCGAGCAGCGAATCCAGGCGGCGCTCGATCTCGGCCTTGGGCAGGGGCTTGCCGTTGCTCACCTGCAGCTCCAGCACCGCGCGGATGTTCTCTTCGACGTTGAGCTTGCGGAATACCGAGGCTTCCTGCGGCAGGTACGACAGCCCCATGCGCGCGCGCTCGTGGATCGGCAGGCCGCTGATGTGGTCGCCGTCGAGCACGATATCGCCTTCGTCCAGCGCCACCAGGCCCACGATCATGTAGAAGGAGGTGGTCTTGCCCGCGCCGTTGGGCCCGAGCAGGCCGACCACCTCGCCGCTCTTCACGTCGAGCGAGACGTCCTTGACCACCGTGCGCGAGCCATAGCGTTTCTTCAGGTGGCGCACGACCAGCGTGCTGCCGCCGGCAAGGACGGTGGAGGCTTCGACGGAAGGCTTGTCGGCGATGGTTGCGGTATCGGTCATTGGCACAGTCTGGCGTTCAGGCGTTTCTGGCGCCGGCCGCATGCGATGCACGCAGCCGGCGCCAGGCGTCAGGGTTTGTTGGCAGGCGCGGGCGCCGGCTTCAGGTCCAGCGGCGAGCCGCCGCTGCCCGTGGCGCCGGCCTTCTGGTCCTGGCGCGGCGACAGCACCGCGCGCACGCGGCCGGACGGATTGGCGGCCGCGGCATCGCCGCTACCGCCGCCGGCAGCCGTGTAGAACTCCTTGCGGCTGTCGTAGGTCAGCACCGCGCCGCGGATCTCGTCGACCTGCTTGGCGCCCTGCAGGCGCGCCATGCGGGCATTGCCGATCAGCTTGGAGTACTCCTGCTTGCCGTCGTACTCGATGCGGTCGCCCCAGCCGTCGATGTATTCGTCGACGCCTTCGCGCTTCTGCCGGATGTAGGCCTGCTTGCCCGGCTTGGCGGTGGCCACCGCGAACTGGTAGCCCTCGGGATCGGTGCGCAGTTCGGCGGCGTCGGACTTCAGGATCATGGTGCCCTTGGTCAGCACCACATTGCCGGTCAGCGTATAGATCTGCTTGACGTCGTCATAGCTGGCGTTGTCCGCCTCCAGCACCATCGGCTTGTCGCGGTCCGCGCGCTCGGCCAGGGCGGGCTGGGCCAGCAGGCCGAAGGCCATGGCCAGGGCGAGCAGGGCCGGGGCGGTGCGTCGACGGGACGATGTCGTCAGGGAAGCAGTCATGTTGGCAGGGTTGCTTGAGGGCGTCTGGGTACGTTGGTGCGGGTTGGTGCGGCCCCCGGGCCGGGGCTCAGGACCCCGGCGCGCGGCCAGGGGTCGGCCCGGTGATGATGGTGCCGCGTACATTGCCGAGCAATTGTACTTCGCGCGTGACGTTGTTGAAGATCAGGCCGTTGGCGGTCATCACCGACGGGCCGCGCGTCAGCTTGACCGGCTTGTCGGTCTTGACGATGTCGTCATTGACCAGCAGCTGGAAATAACTGGATGCGGCGGTCAGCTGCGGGTCCTTGGACACGTCCACGCCCTGCTGGCGCATGACGAAGCCGTTGCCGTACAGGTCGATCACCGAACCCTCGGCGTTCATGCGGCCCATATCGGCGCGGGCGGTGACCGGCGGGCGGTCCGGCTCATACGCGCGCATGGCGGGCCGGGTCACCTCGTAGGTCTGGTCATCCTCGAAATGGACCATGCGCTCGCCGGTAAAGCGGATTTTGGTGCTGCCGTCCGGCGCCAGCTCAGTGGCCGAGAAGCGGTCCATGAAGTAGTCGGGCTCATGCTTCTTGGCGCTTTGCGCGGCCGGGTCTTCCTTGGGGGAGTTGATCTGGACCAGCCAGAACGTGCTGCCCGCCACGAAGGCCATCAGCAGCAGCGGCAGCAGCCGCATGACGATGCCGCTGAGGGAGGCGAGGAGTGCCTGCATGGTGTCCTTGGCGTTGTGCCGGTTGTGCCGGGCCCGCGCCCGCTCAGATGACCTTGGCGCGGGTCAGGTCGTGGATATGCAGCGCGCCGGTCAGGCGGCCGTCGTCATCCACCACCAGCAGCTGGTTGATGCGGTTGGCCTCCATCACCTGCACCGCTTCGACGGCGAGCTGGTTCTCGTTGACCACGTGCGGGTTGCGGTGCATGACGTCGCCGATGGGAACGGTCTTCCAGTCGCGCGGGGTTTCCAGAAGGCGGCGCAGGTCGCCGTCGGTGAAGACGCCGATGGCGTGTCCGTCCGGGTCCACCACGGCGGTCATGGCCATGCCCTTGCGGGTGATTTCCATCAGCGCCTGGGCCAGCGGGGTGTTTTCACGCACCTCGGGCACGGCGTTGCCGGTGCGCATCACGTCGCGCACATGGGTCAGCAGCTTGCGCCCGAGCGCGCCGCCGGGGTGCGAGCGCGCGAAGTCTTCCTCGCCAAAGCCGCGCGCATCGAGAACCGCCACTGCCAGCGCATCGCCCAGCGCCAGCGCCGCGGTGGTGCTGGCCGTCGGCGCCAGGTTCAGCGGGCAGGCTTCTTTCTCGACCGCCGCGTCCAGGTGGACGTCGGCCAGCTTGGCCAGGTTGGAGTCGGGGTTGCCGGTGACCGAGATCAGCCGCGCGCCGATGCGCTTGACGATCGGGATGATCGACAGCAGCTCGCCGGTCTCGCCCGAATTGGAGAAGGCGATCAGCACGTCGTCGCGCGTGACCATGCCCAGGTCGCCGTGGCTGGCTTCGGCCGGGTGCACGAAGAACGCCGGCGTGCCGGTAGAGGCCAGCGTGGCCGCGACCTTGCGCCCGATATGGCCGGACTTGCCGATGCCCGAGACGACCACGCGCCCGGTGCATTGCAGGATCAGCAGCACGGCACGGGCAAAGTCGCCGTTCAGGCGTCCGGAAAGTGCGGAAACCGCATCGGCTTCGGTCTGGAGAGTGTCGCGGGCGAGCCTGAGTGCTCGATCCGCATCGAAATTGGCTATCATGGCGACGAAGTATACCAACGAATGCGATGGCGCCTGGCCCGACCCATGGCGCACGTCGTGCTTGCCGTGCTCGCCGTATTTTGCCGGCTGGGTGCCCGTGCCGGGTCGGACGCGCGCCTAGCCGGTCACCCAGACCGCCTGATGCATTCTCCGCTGGAACTGACCCTGGTGCTGCTGGCCGCCGCCGTCTTCGGCGTGGTCGCATTCCGCATGCTGCAGCTGCCGCCGATGCTCGGCTACCTGGCCGTCGGCATCCTGATCGGCCCCCATGCGCTGGGGCTGGCCAGCGACACCGCGCAGACCAAGTACCTGGCCGAATTCGGCGTGGTCTTCCTGATGTTCTCGATCGGGCTGGAGTTCAACCTGACCAAGCTGCGCTCGATGAAGCGGCTGGTGTTCGGCCTGGGCGGCTCGCAGGTGGTGCTGTCGATGCTGGCGGTGGTGCCGGCCAGCTGGGCTTTCAACTGGCTGTTCCCGCTGTCCTGGCAGGCGTCGGTGGCGCTGGGCGGGGCGCTGGCGATGTCTTCCACCGCGATCGTCTCCAAGATGCTGTCCGAGCGCATGGAGCTTGAGAGCGAGCAGGGCCGCAATATCATCAGCATCCTGCTGTTCCAGGATCTGGCGGTGGTGCCGCTGCTGATCGTGATCCCGGCGCTGTCGCGCGATCCGGGCGACCTGATGGTGGCGCTGGGCCTGGCCACGGTCAAGATCGTGGTGGCCCTGGGCGTCATCTTCTTCCTGGGCCAGCGCCTGATGAGCCGCTGGTTCCACGTGGTGGCGGCGCGCCGCTCGCAGGAACTGTTCATGCTGAACCTGCTGCTGGTGACGCTGGGCATGGCGGCGCTGACCGAGCGGCTGGGCCTGTCGATGGCGCTGGGCGCCTTCATGGCGGGCATGCTGATCTCCGAGACGCCCTACCGCCACCAGGTGGAAGAGGACATCAAGCCGTTCCGCGACGTGCTGCTGGGACTGTTCTTCGTCACCATCGGCATGCTGCTCAATATCCGCGTGGTGCTCGACCACGTATGGCTGGTGCTGGCGCTGCTGGTGGTGCCGGTGCTGTTCAAGCTGGTGCTGATCGCGCTGCTGGCGCGGGTCTTCGGCTCGCGCCAGGGGGTGGCGATCCGCACCGGGCTGGGGCTGGCGCAGGCCGGCGAATTCGGTTTCGTGCTGCTGAACCAGATCGACGGCCTGAACCTGGTCGACCCGGTGCTTATCCAGGTGATCCTGGCATCGATGCTGCTGTCGATGCTGGCCGCGCCATTCCTGATCCAGTACAGCGACGCCATCGTGCTGCGCTTTGCCGCCAACGAATGGCTGATGCAGTCGCTGAACATGACCCGCATTGCCGCGCAGAGCCTGCAGACCGAGAAGCACGCGATCATCTGCGGCTTCGGCCGCAGCGGGCAGAACCTGGCGCACATGCTGGAGCGCGAGGGCATCAACTACGTGGCGCTGGACCTGGACCCCGATCGCGTGCGCGAGGCCGCCGCGGCCGGCGATACCGTGGTCTACGGCGACGCGGGCCGGCGCGAGGCGCTGATCGCCGCCGGCATCCACCGCGCCGCCGCCCTGATCGTCACCTATGCCAACACCCCATCGGCGCTCAAGGTGCTGCACCACGTGCAGGAACTGGCGCCGGCGCTGCCGGTGATCGTGCGCACGGTGGACGATTCAGAGCTCGATACGCTGCAGAAGGCCGGCGCCACCGAGGTGGTGCCCGAGATCATCGAGGGCAGCCTGATGCTGGCCTCGCACGCGCTGGTGCTGCTGGGCGTGCCGATGCGGCATGTGCTGCGCGGCGTGCAGGAGGCGCGCGACGCGCGCTACAGCCTGCTGCGCGGCTATTTCCACGGCCGCGACGATGATGAGGACATGGTCGAGCGCGATTCGGTACGGCTGCATTCCGTGTCGCTCGGGCCGCAATCCACGGCGGTGGGGCGGCGTCTTGGCGTGCTGGGGCTGGAGCGGATCGGCGTGGAGGTGACCGCAGTGCGCCGGCGCGGCATCCGCGCCTTCGATCCGGAGCCCGAGACCGTGCTGGAGCCGGGCGATATCGTGGTGCTGCGCGGCCCGCCCGAGGCGCTGGAGGCTGCGGAAACTCGCATCCTGAACGGCTGAGCCAGGGCGTCGTGCGCGTCAGTGCGGACGCGCCTCGACCCAGGATTCCGGCAGGTTGTCGAGCACGGCGCGTGCGTCCAGCGAGCGGATCGGCACGCTGGCATCGGCCGGGATGCGGCCTTCGCCCTGCAGCATCAGGTAACGCAGGCAGCACACGCGCAGGAAGGACGAGAAATTGCCGGCCACCGCCTCGCTGCCGCGATGTTCGGTCAGTTCATCGTGCAGGCGCGTGATCAGCTGGTTGACGGTCATGTCGTCGCGCCGCGCCAGTTCTTCCAGCACCTCCCAGAACAGGCTCTCCAGCCGGATGCTGGTGGCCACGCCATGCAGGCGCAGCGAGCGCGACTGGCTTTGGTACGACGCCGGATTGGCGCGGATAAAGATTTCACACATGGATGCTCCCGTGCGGGCGGCGCAGCCTGCGGGCATGTGCACGGCTCGCGGATGGGGCGGGCCGTGCCTTCACGCGTGGGGGCGCCGCGTGCGGAAAGCTCTAATGTACGATCCGCGTGCCCAGCACGGCAAGGAACTGCGCCAGCCAGGCCGGATGCGCGGGCCAGGCCGGGGCCGTGACGAGGTTGCCGTCGGTATGGGCCTGGTCGACGGGAATATCGGCATAGGTGCCGCCGGCCAGCTTCACCTCGGGCGCACAGGCCGGGTAGGCGGAGCAGGTCTTGCCTTCGAGCACGCCTGCCGCGGCCAGCAGCTGGGCGCCGTGGCAGACCGCGGCGATCGGCTTGTCCGCCTGGGCGAAGTGGCGCACGATCTCCAGCACGCGCGCGTTCAGGCGCAGGTATTCCGGCGCGCGGCCGCCGGGGATGACCAGTGCGTCGTAACCGGCGGGGTCGATCTCGGCAAAGCTCGCATTGAGGGTGAAGTTGTGGCCGCGCTTCTCGGTGTAGGTTTGGTCGCCCTCGAAGTCATGGATAGCGGTGGCGCAGGCGTCGCCCGCCTGCTTGTCCGGGCAGGCCGCATGCACGGTGTGGCCGACCATCTGCAGTGCCTGGAACGGCACCATGGTTTCGTAGTCTTCGGCGTAGTCGCCCACCAGCATCAGAATCTTCTTTGCCATCGCGCTCTCCTGTATGGTTACGGGTGTCCGGCGGGTGCCGGACGCGGCAGCCCGGCCCCTGGCCAGCCAAGCGGGCCGGCAGGGCCATTGTGCTGGCCGCCCCGATGGCGCGGGTGGTAACTGGTTACCGCGCCGGCGGCCATCCTGCCGCGACCCACTGCGACCCCTCTTTCTGATTGGCGCGCCACGCTGCGCGCCTACCGTTTCCAGACCCCTATGGCAGACTCCATCATCCAGTCCCCCGAGCTCGGCGACGTCACCGGCTACCTGCGCGAGCGCATCCGTACGGTGCCGGACTGGCCCATGCCGGGCGTGATGTTCCGCGACATCACCCCGCTGCTGCAGAACCCCAAGACGCTGCGCGTGCTGATCGATGTCTTCGTGCACCGCTACATGGATGCGCAGCTCGACCTGGTGGCGGGCATCGACGCGCGCGGCTTTATCCTGGGCGCGATCGTCGCGTATGAGCTGAACCTGGGCTTTGTGCCGATCCGCAAGAAGGGCAAGCTGCCGTTCCAGACCGTGGCCGAGGAGTACGAGCTGGAATACGGCAGCGCCACCGTCGAGATCCATGCAGACGCCTGCAAGTCCGGCGACCGCGTGCTGCTGGTCGACGACCTGATCGCCACCGGCGGTACCATGATGGCCGGACTCAAGCTGCTGGAGCGCCTGGGCGCGACGGTGGTGGAGGGCGCCGCCATCGTCGACCTGCCCGAACTGGGCGGCTCGAAGCTGCTGCAGGACGGCGGGCTGCCGCTGTTCACCGTGTGCAAGTTCGAAGGGCACTGAGCCACGCTGACCGGCCCGCAAGATTTCCACGCAAGGAGACCCCATGCCTGACCTGTTGCTGTTCCTGCTGACTTCGATTGCCGTGACTGTGGCCCCGGGGCCCGACAACCTGCAGGTGCTGGCGCGCGGCATGGCGCAGGGCCGGCGCGCGGGGCTGGTCGCGGCACTGGGCTTTTCGGTCGGGTGCCTGTTCCACACCGTGATTGCGGCGGTGGGGCTGGCCGCGGTGCTGCGCTCGTCGCCGCTGGCGTTCCAGCTGATCAAGTATGCGGGCGCGGCCTACCTGATCTGGATCGGCATCCAGGCGCTGCGCGCAAAGGGCGGGGTGGCGCAGGGCGGTGATGTCGATGCGGTGCCGCTCGCGCGCGTGTTCCGCCAGAGCGTGCTCGGCAACATCATGAATCCCAAGGTGACGCTGTTCTTCCTGGTGTTCCTGCCGCAGTTCGTGCGCGCCGATGCCGCGCACCCGGGGCTGCAGTTCCTGCTGCTGGGCGTGGTCTTCATGCTGCAGACGGCGGTGGTGTTCTCGCTGTTCGGGCTGTGCGCGGGCTGGCTGGGCGCCTGGCTGCGCCGCCGCCCGGCCACCGGCCGCTGGCTGGACCGCGCCGCCGGGGCGATCTTCGTCGGGCTGGGGATCAAGGTCGCGCTGCCCTGAGCGGCGCCGCTGGCGCGCATCCGCGCGCCGGTGTTGCCCATTGTCCGCGCGCCGCGCCCATGCCGTTGCCGCTGTCGGGTGACGGGCGCATAATGCCTCATTGACAACTACACGATGACCGGGCCTAGCCTCCAGGGTTTTGTCGGCACTGGTCACACAAAGGCGCACCATGGGCGTACTCCTTCACCTGCTATCAGGCGTTGCCCTGCTCGTCTGGGGCACCAACATCGTCAAGGTCGGCATCCTGCGCGTCTACGGCGCGAACCTGCGCCATGTCCTGTCGACCAGCGTCTCCAACCGCTTCACCGCCTTCCTTGCCGGGCTCGGCGTCACCGGGCTGGTCCAGAGCAGCAATGCCACCGCGGTCATCGTCAGCTCCTTCGTCGGCCAGGGCCTGATCGCCGTGGCACCGGCGCTGGCCATCATGCTCGGCGCCAACGTCGGCACCGCGCTGATGGTGCAGGTGTTCTCGCTGGACCTGTCCTGGCTGTCGCCGCTGCTGATCTTTGTCGGCGTGATCTGCCATCTGACCTGGAAGGGCAGCAGGGCCGGCCACGTCGGCCGCGTGCTGATCGGCCTGGGCCTGATCACGCTGGCGCTCGAGCTGATCTCCATCGCCACCCGTCCCGTGGTGCAGGCTGCCGGCGTCAAGGTCTTGTTCGCCTCGCTGACCGGCGACGCGGGGCTGGACATGCTGGTCGGCGCCTTCCTGACCATCCTGTGCTATTCCAGCCTGGCCGTGGTGCTGTTCTGCGGCGCGCTGGCCTCGGCCGGCGTGGTGTCGATCCACGTGGCGCTGGCGCTGGTGCTGGGGGCCAACCTGGGTTCGGGCATCTCGGCGCTGCTGACCACCTCGGGCAACAACCAGCCGGGCAAACGCGTGACGCTGGGCAACCTGCTGTCGCGCCTGCTGGGCTGTCTGGTGGCGCTGCCGCTGCTGGGCCAGGCCGAGGAGCTGCTGGCGCTGCTGGACCATGACCCGCAACGGCTGATCGTCAATTTCCATCTGCTGTTCAACGTCGCGCTGGCGGTGCTGCTGCTGGGCGCCACCGCGCCGCTGGCGCGGCTGTGCGAGAAGGTACTGCCCGGGCGCAACACCGGCGACAGCCAGGTCACGCCGCGCCACCTCGATACGGCCGCGCTGTCCACGCCAACGCTGGCGCTGGCCAACGCCGCGCGCGAAGTGCTGCGCATCGGCGACCGCGTCGAGCAGATGCTGGACAACATGCTGCGCGTGCTGCGCACCAACGACGCCAAGCTGGCCGACGCCACCTGCCGCATCGACAACGAGGTGGATGACCTCTACACCGCGATCAAGCTCTACCTGACGCGCATCAGCCTGGAAGCGCTGGACGAGCGCGACGGCCAGCGCTGGACCGAGATCATCTCGCTCACCATCAACCTGGAACACGCGGGCGACATCATCGAGCGCATCCTGCTCGATACCAAGGACAAGAAGATCGCCCACAACCTGATGTTCTCGGAGGCGGGAATGCAGGAAATCGCCGAGATGCACGCGCGCCTGGTCGCCAATCTGCGGCTGGGCCTGTCGGTGTTTCTCAACGGCGACCTCAAGAGCGCCCAGGCGCTGATGGCGGAAAAAGCGAACTTCCGCGAGCTGGAGCGCAAGTACGCGCGCACCCACCTGCAGCGCGTGGCGGTGCAGACCGCCGAGAGCATCGAGACCAGCTCATTGCACCTGGATGTGATCAGCGAGCTCAAACGGCTGAATTCGCTGTTCTGTGCGACGGCTTATCCGGTGCTGGAGCAGGCTGGGGTGCTCAACCGCAGCCGGATGAAGGAAGACGATGTGCCGGCGGTGCCGGCGGTGCAGGCAGCGCAGCACTGAGCGGCGACGCTAGAGCTTGTAGCCGAACTTCCGCAACAGCGCCTTGCGCTCGGCCACATCGGCATCGGTCTCGATCCCCAGCGGCGAGGCACCATCGATCACGCCCACCACGCCGCGTCCGGCATCGGTCTGGGCGATGATCACCTCGGTCGGGTTGGCCGTTGCGCAGAAGATGCGGCACACCTCCGGCACTGCCCGCACCGCGGCCAGCACGTTGACCGGAAAGAACCCGTCGCCGAGGAAGATCACGAAGGTATGCCCGGCGCCGATGGCGCGGGCGTTCTCGCAGGCCAGGTCGATCAGGTCTTCATCTGTGCCCGACCAACGCACCAGGCGCTTGCCCGAGGCCTCGCAGAACGCCAGCCCGAAGAGGATGCCCGGCACCGTGCCGACCAGCGCCTCGTGCAGGTCTTCCACGGTCTTGATGAAATGCGAATGGCCGAAGATGAAGTTGGTGGCTTCCGGCTTGGTGACCGGTACGACCGTCAGTTCCATGGCTGGCTCCAGAATGGCGGCGCGGCTTGCCGCCATCCGGTTCATGGTAGGGCGCGGGGTGGTGAATGCAAGCGGGCAGGGATCCTCGCATGGCACGCGTACCTGCTATACCGGATGGACTGGCCCGTCACCGGAGACGCCGATGCCGCTTCTTCGCCTCTTCCTCGCATGGCTTGCCATGGCGCCGTGCGTGGCCGCCGCCCAGGTCGTTCCGGCATCACAGGGCGAAATCGCCGTCAGTGAACTGAAGCGCCCCAATGTCGTCGTCGTGCTGCGGCATGCGAGTGCGCCGGGGGTCGGCGATCCGCCGGGCTTCAAGCTGGACGACTGTTCGACCCAGCGCAACCTGGACGCGAACGGCCGGCAGCAGGCGGCGAGGCTCGGTAGCAGCTGGAAGGCGGCGGGCTTCCGGCCGACGCGGGTCTACAGCAGCGCCTGGTGCCGCTGCCAGGACACCGCCCGCCTGATCGACCTGGGTCCGGTGCGGGTCCAGCCATTGCTCAATTCATTTTTTGGCGCGGATGCACAGCGCCGGGAAGCGCAGACCGCGCAGCTTTCGCGCTTTATCGACGGGCTCGATCCGCGCGGCGGGCCTTACCTGCTGGTCACGCACCAGGTGGTGATCACCGCGCTGAGCGGCCACGGCGCAGACAGCGGTGGCGGCGTCGCGATCGAACTGCAGCCGGGCGGAGCGCCGCGCCGCGCGCGGGTGCTGCCCAACGCCGGGCTGGACTGAAGGGGCAGGCCCGCCTCAGCAGCGGCAAGCTCACCTCATCTTGATACACCTCAACTTGTGCAATCGCTTGCGTAAGCGAGTCGCGACAATTCTTCCCGGGCCTGTATCCGAAAATTCCTAAGGCCTTACCGCTCCAGCAATGGCTTCAGATACTTGCCCGTAAAGCTCGCCTTGCTCCTGGCCACATCCTCCGGCGTGCCGCGCGCGATCACCTGGCCGCCACCGGCGCCGCCTTCCGGCCCCATGTCGATCAGCCAGTCCGCGGTCTTGATGACATCGAGGTTGTGTTCGATGATGACCACGGTATTGCCCTGGTCGCGCAGCTTGTGGATGACCTTGAGCAGCAGCTCGATATCGTGGAAGTGCAGCCCGGTGGTGGGCTCGTCCAGGATATAGAGCGTGCGCCCGGTGTCGCGCTTGGACAGCTCCAGCGACAGCTTGACGCGCTGCGCCTCGCCGCCCGACAGCGTGGTCGCCGACTGGCCCAGCCGGATATAGCCCAGGCCCACGTCCAGCAGCGTCTGCAGCTTGCGCCGCACCACCGGCACCGCGCTGAAGAACTCGTGCGCCTGCTCGACGGTCAGGTCCAGCACCTCGGAGATGTTCTTGCCCTTGTACAGGACTTCCAGCGTCTCGCGGTTGTAGCGCTTGCCGTGGCAGACATCGCACGGCACATAGACGTCGGGCAGGAAGTGCATCTCGACCTTGAGCACGCCGTCGCCCTGGCACGATTCGCAGCGCCCGCCCTTGACGTTGAACGAGAAGCGGCCCGGGTCGTAGCCGCGCTCCTTTGCCGACGGCACGCCGGCGAACAGTTCGCGGATGGGCGTGAACAGGCCCGTATAGGTGGCCGGATTGGAACGCGGCGTGCGTCCGATCGGGCTCTGGTCGACGTTGATGACCTTGTCGAAATGCTCGAGCCCCTCGATGCGGTCGTGCGGCGCCGGCTCCGGCGTCGAGCCGTACAGGTGGCGCGCCACCGCATGGTAGAGCGTGTCGTTGATCAGCGTCGACTTGCCCGAGCCGGACACGCCGGTGATGCAGGTCAGCAGGCCCACCGGCACTTCGGCGGTGACGTTGCGCAGGTTGTTGCCGCTGGCGTTGACGATGCGCAGCAGGCGCTCATCGTCGGGCGCGGCGCGCTCCTTCGGCACCTCGATGCGGCGCTGGCCGGACAGGTACTGGCCGGTCAGCGATGCCGGCGACTCCTCGATCTGCCGCGGCGTGCCCTCGGCCACGATCATGCCGCCGTGCACGCCGGCGCCCGGGCCGATGTCGACCACGTAATCGCAGGCGCGGATCATGTCCTCGTCGTGCTCGACCACCAGCACCGAGTTGCCGATGTCGCGCAGGTGCTTGAGCGTGCCGATCAGACGGTCGTTGTCGCGCTGGTGCAGGCCGATCGAGGGCTCGTCCAGCACATACATCACGCCGGTCAGACCCGAGCCGATCTGCGACGCCAGCCGGATGCGCTGGGCCTCGCCGCCCGACAGCGTATCGGCGCTGCGCTCCAGTGACAGGTAGTCCAGCCCGACGTTGTTCAGGAAGTTCAGCCGCGCCGAGATCTCCTTGATGATCTTGTCGCCGATCTCGCGTTTGGCGCCGTGCATGTCCAGCGTCAGGAAGTAGGTCAGCGCGTCGCGCAGCGGCCAGCCGTTGATCTCGAAGATCGCGCGTGCCTGCTCGCCCTCGCCCAGCTTGACGTGGCGCGCCTCGGTGCGCAGGCGGGTGCCTTGGCAGGCGGGGCAGGGCTGGTTGTTCTGGTACTTGGCCAGTTCCTCGCGCACGGCGACCGAATCGGTTTCGCGGTAGCGGCGCTCCAGGTTGGGGATGATCCCTTCGAACACATGCTCGCGCACGGTGGTGCGGCCGCGTTCGTTGATATAGGTGAACGGGATTTCCTGCTCGCCCGAGCCGTGCAGCACCGACTGCTGCACGTTTTCCGGCAACTCCTCGAACGGGGTCTCGGTGTCGAAGTCGTAGTACGCTGCCAGGCCTTGCAGCATCTGGAAGTAGAACTGGTTGCGGCGGTCCCAGCCCTTGATCGCGCCCGAGGCCAGCGACAGGTTGGGGAAGGCCACCACGCGCTTGGGATCGAAGAAGGTGATCTGGCCCAGCCCGTCGCAGCTAGGGCAGGCGCCCATCGGGTTGTTGAACGAGAACAGCCGCGGCTCCAGCTCCTGCAGCGAGTACGAGCAGATCGGGCAGGCAAACTTGGAGCTGAACATATGCTCCTTGCCGCTGTCGAGTTCCAGCGCAAGCGCGCGGCCATCGGCCAGGCGCAACGCGGTCTCGAACGATTCGGCCAGGCGCTGCTTGATGTCGGCGCGCACCTTGACGCGGTCCACCACCACTTCAATGGTGTGCTTCTCGGTCTTCTTCAGTTTCGGCAGCGCATCGACCTCATAGACCTTGGCCTCGGCCTCGTGCGCGGTGCCGCCGCCCGAGCGGATGCGAAAGCGCACGAAGCCCTGCGCCTGCATGCTGTCGAACAGGTCCGAATGCTCGCCCTTGCGGTCGGCCACCACTGGCGCCAGGATCATCAGCTTGGTGTCCTCGGGCAGCGCCAGCGCGGCGTCCACCATCTGCGACACGCTCTGCGCTTGCAGCGGCAGGTTGTGGTCGGGGCAGTAGGGCGTGCCGGCGCGGGCGTACAGCAGGCGCAGGTAGTCGTGGATCTCGGTGACGGTGCCGACAGTCGAACGCGGGTTGTGGCTGGTGGCCTTCTGCTCGATCGAGATCGCCGGCGACAGGCCTTCGATCAGGTCCACGTCCGGCTTTTCCATCAGCTGCAGGAACTGGCGGGCATAGGCGGACAGAGACTCCACGTAGCGGCGCTGGCCCTCGGCATAGAGCGTGTCGAAGGCAAGCGAGGACTTGCCCGAGCCCGACAGGCCGGTGATCACGATCAGCCGGTTGCGCGGCAGGTCGAGATTGATGTTCTTCAGGTTGTGGGTACGCGCCCCACGGATCTTGATTTCTTCCATATGCCGAAAAGTCGTCGCCAGACAGGCCGCCCTGCCGGGGTTGGCAAGGCTGTCTGAAGGAATCGCAAAACCCAGAAACAAGTACCGTATTTGGCACTTCCGACCGCTGGCGACGGCCGGAATGCGCGCCCGGGCACACGCCCGGGGGCCAGCTGGCATGGCCAGGTGACCCGGGAAGCGCGAAGGAGCAAACCTGTTAATATACCCAACTTCGGTTTCCGGGGTGGCCCGCGCCATGCAGGCGCCCGGCGAAGCCGCCGCCGGCCCCGGGTTCCGGGCGGCAACTTCCCCCCGCGATCCCGATCGAAACTGCCATTGCGATGCACCGGCAGCCAGCCTGACAGATTCCACGATCCCACGATCGCAATGCCGTCGATCCAGTCTTCTTCCCCGGGTGCGGGTGCCGCTGACGCATCCCAGGCCCCCGCCCGCGAACGCATGACCCGCGCCGAGCTGCGCGCCGCCGTGTCGCTGGCCAGCATCTTCGCGCTGCGCATGCTGGGCCTGTTCCTGATCCTGCCCGTCTTTGCCGAATACGCGCACAGCCTGCCCGACGGGCACGACGCCCAGCGCGTGGGCCTGGCCATGGGCATCTATGGCCTGATGCAGGCATTCCTGCACATCCCGCTGGGCTGGCTGTCCGACCGCATCGGGCGCAAGCCGGTGATGGTGGCCGGGCTGCTGCTGTTCATCGCCGGCGGGCTGGTGGCCGCCTTTTCCGACACGCTCAGCGGCATCATCGCCGGCCGCGCGCTGCAGGGCACGGGCGCGATCTCCGCGGCCATCACTGCCTGCATCGCCGACCTGACGCGCGAACGGCATCGCACCAAGGCGATGGCGATGGTGGGCGGCAGCATCGGCCTGACCTTCGCGCTGTCGCTGGTGATTGCCTCGCCGCTGCTGCACAGCATCGGCATGTCCGGCATCTTCGGGCTGATGTCGGTGCTGGGGCTGGCGGCCATCGGCGTGACGCTGTTCCTGGTGCCGACCCCGCCGCCGCCGCATCCGGTGCGCCTGCCGTTCCGCAAGGTGCTGCTCAACGCCGACCTGGCGCGCCTGAACGTCGGCGTGCTGGCGCTGCACGCTTCCCAGGTGGCCATGTTCATGGTGGTGCCCGCCATGCTGGCCGATGCCGGCATGCCGCTGGACCAGCACTGGAAGGTCTACCTGCCGGTGGTGCTGGTGTCCTTCGTGCTGATGCTGGGCCCGATGATGGCGGCCGAGCGCTACGGCCGCGTGCGCCCGGTGCTGCTGGGCGCGGTCGCGCTGATGACCGCGGTGCAGCTGCTGTTTGCCGCCGTGCACGGGCTGTGGGCCATCGTCGGCGTGCTGCTGCTCTTCTTCGTCGCGTTCAACGTGCTGGAAGCGATGCAGCCTTCGCTGGTGTCGCGCTACGCCGCGGCCGCGCGCGGGGCGGCGCTGGGCGTCTACAACACCACGCAGGCGCTGGGCCTGTTCCTGGGCGGCGCGGCCGGTGGCTGGCTGCTCAAGCACGAGGGGCGCAGCGCCGTGTTCGTCGGTTGCGCGGTGGTGCTGTTGCTCTGGCTTATAATCGCCTGGAGCATGAAGGCGCCGCCGGCGCGCGGGCAGGAAGCTGCACCGGCAACGCCGGCCTGATCCGCATCACATCGTAAAGAATCCGGCCTGGAAAAGGCCTAGCATGATCGCGCCACCCGACGTCTGGCCGGGGGCGCGATGTTCGTTTACGTCACCGCAGTATCGCGTCACACTACATCCGCTTTACCGTCATCGTATTGCCACGCTTTTCAACACGGCGCGTGGCTTTTGGAGAACATTTCATGGCATCGGTCAACAAAGTCATTCTCGTCGGCAACCTCGGCGCAGACCCGGAAACCCGCTACCTGCCCAGCGGCGACGCCGTGACCAATATCCGCCTGGCGACCACCGATCGCTACAAGGACAAGCAGAGCGGCGAGATGAAGGAGGCCACCGAATGGCACCGCGTCTCGTTCTTCGGCAAGATCGCCGAAATCGCCGGCCAGTACCTGCGCAAGGGATCGTCGGTCTATATCGAAGGCCGCATCCGCACCCGCAAGTGGCAGGACCAGTCGGGCCAGGACAAGTACTCCACTGAAATCGTTGCCGACCAGATGCAGATGCTGGGCTCGCGCCAGGGTGGTGGTGGCGGTGGCGGTGACGAAGGCGGCTACGGTGGCGGCGCAGGCGGCGGTGGTGGCGGTGGTGGCTACAGCCGCGAAGCGTCGGGCGGCGGCTACGGCGGTGGCCGCGGCGGCCAGGGCGGCGGCCAGAGCGGTGGCGCTGCGCGC
>NZ_JBYTAG010000064.1:0-42392 GCF_058787995.1 Cupriavidus sp. FW305-27 | reverse complement strand
AGGTGGGCGATTTCCTCGAACTCGCAGGTCTCGGCGATGTCGAGGATGTCGTAGCCGCGGTAGTGCAGGTCGTTGCCAGTGCGGCCGACGGTGCACAGCGCGGTATTGCCGGCGGTCACGCCCGACAGGGCGACGGATTTCTTGGGCTTGGGAGTGACGAGCGGTTGCGCTTCGGACATCTGGGTCTCCTTTATGTGATGCCTGGTATTGCCTGTCTGTTGTCGTGCAAGCGGCCGGGACAAAGCCCGGCCGCGCGTGAGTCTTGCTTACTTGCCCTTGCCTTGTGCGAAGAGCGCGTCAAGCTTCTGCTCGAAGTCATGGTAGCCGATGCTCTCGTAGAGCTCGGCGCGGGTCTGCATGGTATCGACCACGTTCTTCTGCGTGCCGTCGCGGCGGATGGCCGCGTAGACGTTTTCCGCCGCCTTGTTCATGGCGCGGAAGGCCGACAGCGGGTACAGCACCATCGACACGCCGGCGCCGCCGAGTTCCTCGGTGGTGAACAGCGGCGTGGCGCCGAATTCGGTGATATTGGCCAGCACCGGCACCTTCACCGCATCGACAAACTTGCGGTACATGGCCAGGTCGGTCATGGCTTCCGGGAAGATGGCGTCGGCGCCGGCTTCCGCGCACGCGACGGCGCGCTCGATGGCCTTGTCCAGGCCTTCGACGGCGAGCGCGTCGGTGCGGGCCATGATGACGAAGTTCTCGTCGGTGCGGGCGTCGACGGCGGCCCGGATGCGGTCGACCATTTCACCCTGCGTGACGATTTCCTTGTTGGGACGGTGGCCGCAGCGCTTGGCGCCGACCTGGTCTTCGATGTGCATGGCCGCCGCGCCGAACTTGATCAGCGACTTGGTGGTGCGGGCCACGTTGAAGGCCGAGGCGCCGAAGCCGGTGTCGACGTCCACCAGCAGCGGCGTGTCGCACACGTCGGTGATGCGGCGGATATCGGTCAGCACGTCGTCCAGGTTCGAGATGCCCAGGTCCGGCAGGCCCAGCGAGCCGGCCGCAACGCCGCCGCCCGACAGGTAGATGGCCCGGTAGCCGGCGCGCTTGGCCAGCAGGGCATGGTTGGCATTGATGGTGCCGACTACCTGCAGCGGATGCTCGTCGGCAAGCGCCTGGCGGAAGCGGGCGCCAGCGGAGCGCGCGAGGTCGGAAGCGGAGTAGGTCATGGCGTATGCGTTGGTGAACAGGACGGGCCCAATACAGCAAGGGGTGTGCCAAGCCCTTGGACGGGATCTCGGAAAATCCGCCAGCCCTTGTCAGCGCTGGGCTGGCGGGCAGGGTGGCTGACCTCGCCGCCGATTTCATGTCATCTTTTCAGCACAATTGAATTTCAAAATCCCAAGTTTGGAATTCAAAGTTGAAATCCCGGGCTGCGTGGCGGACAATGTGCCAGCACTGTACGCCTGTTCGTCCCGGGTTTCATCACGCATTCCTTCCGCATTGCACCATGGCTCCTCCCGTTTCCACGCAAGCCCGTCCGCGCATCTGGGCCATCGGCATCAGCCGCCTGGCACGCGCCTTTGCCGACCTGATTCCGGCCTACGCCGACCGGGCCGAATTCCGCATCGTCGGCAAGGGTTTCGAGGCCGCCGCCAGCGCCGTGGCGCGCGAGGCGCGCGAGGGCCGGCTCGACGTGGTGGTGGCGGGCGGCTCCAACGGCGCCTACCTGCGCCAGCACGTGGACGTGCCGGTGGTGCTGGTCAAGGTCACGGGCTTTGACGTGATGAGCGCGCTGGCCACCGCGCGGCGCATCTCGCCGCGGGTGGCGCTGGTCACGCACGCGTCGACGTATGCCGAGGTGGATGAATTCGTGCGTGCGTTCTCGCTGTCGGTCCCGGCCTATACCTACCTGACCGAGGACGATGCCGTGGCGCGCGTGAAGGCGCTCAAGCAGGAGGGCATCCAGGTCGTGGTCGGCCCCGGCCTGGTGACCGACCTGGCCGACCGCTATGGCCTGACCGGCGTGTTCCTGTACTCCGGCAACTCGGTGCGCATGGCGCTCGAAGACGCGATCGAGGCTGCGCGCCTGCGCCGCATCGAGGCCACCCGGCGCGACTACGTCAACACCATCCTGGCGCACCTGAACGAGGGCGTGGCGGCCGTGGATGCCGAAGGGCGCATCCAGTCGTTCAACCCGGCGATGGAGCGTTTTCTCGGCACTTCCGTTGCTGCCGCGGTCGGGCGCAAGCTGCAGACGCTGGCGCCAAACCTGGCGCTCGAAGGCGTGATGCAGAGCGGCGACAAGGAGCTGGAAGCGATCCACAAGCTCGGCGACAAGATGGTGGTGGTCAACCGCATCCCCATTATCGGCGAGGCCGGGACCACCGGCGCGGTGCTGACCATCCAGGACGCCAGCGCGATCCAGCGCGTGGACCGCAACCTGCGCTCGCGCGCGCGCACGCGGCCAGCCGGGGTGCGCTACAGCCTGGACGACCTGGCCGGCACCTCCGCGGCCATGACCGAGCTGCGCGAGCTGGCGCGGCGCTATGCGGCGGTGGATTCCACCGTGCTGATCGGCGGCGAGAGCGGCACCGGCAAGGAGGTGCTGGCGCAGGGCATGCACGACGCCAGCCCGCGCCGCGCCTTCCCGTTCGTGGCGGTCAATTGCGCGGCCTTCCCCGAGGCGCTGCTGGAGAGCGAGCTGTTCGGCTATGAAGAGGGCGCCTTCACCGGCGCGCGCCGCGGCGGCAAGGCCGGCCTGTTCGAATCGGCCCACAACGGCACGCTGTTCCTCGACGAGGTGGGCGACATGCCGTCCGCGCTGCAGACGCGCCTGCTGCGCGTGCTGCAGGAAAAGCAGGTGCTGCCGATCGGCGGGCTCGACGCGGTGCCGGTCAACGTGCGCGTGATCGGCGCCACCCACCGCGACCTGGCCGCGATGGTGCGCGATGGTTCCTTCCGGCAGGACCTGTACTACCGCCTCAATATCCTGCGCATCGAGATGCCGCCGCTGCGCGACCGCTCCGAAGACCTGCAGGAGCTGGCCGAGCTGCTGTACCGGCGCGCCCAGGAGCGCCTGGGCATGGACCGGCCGCAGCGCCGCCTGCCCGCCGCGGCCCGCGCGCGGCTGGCGCGCTACCGCTGGCCGGGCAATATCCGCGAGCTGGAAAACGTGACCGAACGGATCGCCGTGCTGGTGGCCGGGCGCCGGCTGGACAGCGAGGCGCTGCAGCGCGAGCTGCAGGCGGCCGTGCCGGAGCTGTTCGGCGATGGCATGCTGGCGCCGGCCGAGGCCGAGGCCGACGCTGAGCCCGCCGCGCCGGCAACACGCCCGCGTCGTTCACTGGCCGGCGTGAAGCAGTCCAGCGAAGTCGAGCATATCCGGCGCGTGCTGGCCGAGTGCGGCGGCGACCGCGCCGCGGCCTGCCATATCCTTGGCATCAGCCCGACCACACTGTGGCGGCGGCTCAAGGCAGCGTGAACCGCGCTGGCATTTACCCGGCTGGGCCGGCGCGCCGGAACGGAATCGGCTGCAACCCCTTGCCCTCCAGCCAGGTTTCATTGAACAGCCGTGCCATGTACAGGTCGCCGCGGTCGCAGAGCAGCGTGACGATGGTATGGCCCGGCCCCATCTCGCGCGCCAGCGCCACCGCGGCGCCGACGTTGATTCCCGACGACCCGCCCAGGAACAAGCCCTCCTCGCGCAGCAGGCGGTAGACCATGTCCACGCAGGTCTGGTCGTCGATCCGCACCGCATCGTCGATGGGCGTGTCCTGCAGGTTGGCGGTGACGCGGCTGGTGCCGATGCCCTCGGTGATCGAACTGCCCTCGGCCTTGAGCTCGCGGTGTTTGACGAAGTTATAGAGAGCGCTGCCGTGCGGGTCGGCCAGCACGATGCGCACGCCGGGCTTGTGCTCTTTCAGGCAGCGCGCGATGCCGGCCAGCGATCCGCCGGTGCCGGTCGAGCAGGTGAAGGCATCGATATGCCCGCCGGTGGCGTGCCAGATCTCGGGGCCGGTGGTCTCGTAGTGGGCCTGGCGGTTGGCCAGGTTGTCGAACTGGTTGGCCCAGATCGCGTTGTCGGTCTCGTCGGCCAGCCGGCCGGCAATCTTCTGGTAGTTGTCCGGATCGGCGTAAGGCTTGGCGGGCACCGCGCGGACCTCGGCGCCGAGCATGCGCAGCCGCTCCATTTTCTCGGGCGACTGCGTATCGGGTATCACGACGATGCAGCGGTAGCCGCGCGCCGCGCACAGGTGGGCCAGGCCGATGCCGGTATTGCCCGCGGTGCCTTCGATGACCGTGCCGCCGGGCGTCAGCAGCCCGCGCCGTTCGGCATCACGGATGATGTAGAGTGCCGCGCGGTCCTTGACCGAGCCGCCAGGATTGAGGAATTCCGCCTTGCCGTAGATATCGCAGCCGGTCTCGGCGCTCAGGCCGGCCAGCCGGATCAGCGGGGTGTGGCCGATGGTGCCGGCAAATCCATCCCTGACTTCCATGGTGCACTCCTGCCGTGCCCGCTGCGGGCGTCACATTGAGTGATAGATCGGTGCGGCGGGAATGACAAGCAGGGGGATGGCCGAAAGTGATCGGGATTGCCCGTGGCCGGGCGGATCAGGCGGCGTTGAGCCAGCGGAAACTGAAATCGCCTTCGACGAAATCCGCGCGCGATGCGTGGAAATCGCGCATATAGGGCCGGTTCAGGTGCGATTCGAGCGCGCGCTTGGAGTCCCAGACCATGTAGATCACGAATACCCGCGCATCTTCGGCGTCTTGCCCGACGTGGTAGTCCAGGCAGCCGGGCTCGGTCAGCCCGCGCGAGCGCAGCGTGGTGAGCTGGGATACCAGCGCCTCGCGGCGGTGGGTCTTGGCACGGGCGATGCCGACTAGCGTGTACGTTCCGGACATGGGTGAACGGGGGCGACTGGCTGGCGTCTGTGAGCACTGGGCAGGCCATTGTAGCGCCGGCGGTACCGCCCCCGGCAATGCCCGAGGACGCCGTCCGGGCATTCGGGCAGCGCTTGACAAGGGCGGGCGGCACGGTTCTCCCCGCAACGGGGGCTAAAGTCCTGCCGGCGGCTGCCGATATCCGGATCGAAAACAAGAAAACCATCATCCGAGGGGGTAGCGCATGTTGAGACGCATACGGTCGGAACAACTGCAGGTCGGGATGTTTGTCGCCAGGCTTGGCGGCCCGTGGATCAGCCATCCGTTCTGGCGCGCCAGGTTCCTGGTCGCCAATGAGGAGCAGGTTCGGCAGATACAGTCGGCAGGGGTGCAGGAGGTCTGGATCGACATCCTGAAGGGCCGCAACGTAGCCGCGCCGGACACGCCGGAAATGCCCGGACCGGTCCCGCAGTCCGCGCCCGACCCCATGGACCCGGCCACCGCGCCGCCACCCGCCGCCACCCTTGATGCCGAGATTGTCCGCGCGCGCGAGCTGCTGCAATCCGGCAAGGCCGTGATCGGCTCGATGTTCGCCGACATCCGCATGGGCCGGGCGCTGGAGGTCAACGGCGCGCTGCTGCTGGTCGATTCCGCCTCACGTTCGCTGTCGCGCCATGGGCAGGCGTTGCTGGCGCTGGCGCGGCTCAAGGCGCGTGGCGACGAAAACTACCTGCACGCCTTCGCCGTCTGCGCGCTGATGATCGCCGTCGGCCGCACGCTGGGCCTGCCCGACGACGAGGTGCGCGAGCTCGGCCTGGCCGGCCTGGTCCACGACATCGGCAAGCTGACGCTGCCCGATACTCCGGTGCACAAGGCCAGCGAACGCACGCCCGAGGAAGAGGAGATCTACCGCCGGCACCCTTCGGCTGGCTACCGCATCCTGAACGAGGCCCGGCTCTATTCGAACATCCCGCTCGATGTCTGCGTCCACCATCACGAACGCGTGGACGGGCGCGGCTTCCCCTACGGCCTGGCGGGGAGCGAACTGAGCGTGCACGCCAAGATCGGCGCAATCTGCGATGCCTATGACTCGCTCACTTCCAGCCGCCCGGGCCACCAGCCGTGGTCGCCGGCCCGCGCCATGGAATACATGGCCGTGCGTGTCGACACGCTGTTCGACCGGCGCGTGTTCAAGGCCTTCACCCGTACCGTCGGCATCTACCCGCTCGGCACCGTGCTGCGGCTGCGTTCGAACCGGCTGGCGGTGGTCTGCGCGCAGAACGAGGCCGATCCGCTGCGGCCGAAGGTGATGGCGTTCTATTCCGTGTCGCAGTCAAGGCCGACTCCCACCGAACTGATCGACCTGCGCCACAGCGACGAAACGGTGGTGGCGTTCGAGAATGCCGCTGACTGGGGGTATGCGGATGAGCAGCTGATGGAGATGTATGCGGCGGCGGCATGAACCGGGGGGCAAGTCTTCAGCCCGCCACCCATTCCCCTTGCCTGAGCCGCTCATACAGGAAATCGCCCAGCACCCGCACGCGCGCGCTGTGCCTGAGATCCGGATGCGTCAGCACCCATAAATCGGTATCCATGGCTACATCGACTGGCGCCAGCCGCACCAGCTCTGGGTCGGCCCCGGCCAGCAGGCACAGCAGCATGCCGGCGCCCATGCCGTGCCGCACGGCATCCGCCATCGCCACCAGGCTGTCGGCGCTGACGGCGCGGCGGGGTTCGGGCACGTGGTCGCGTATCCAGCGCGCCTGGGCAAGGTGTGACAGCGCTTCGTCCGGCACGACCCAGTCATAGGCCGACCAGTCCGCCAGCCGCGGATGGTCGGCTTCCGTTGGCAGGCCGAGCTGCTGCAGGTAGCGCCGCGCCGCGTATGGTGCCGTCTGCAGCCGCCCGATACGGCGGCCCACCAGGTACTCCGGCGGCGCATTCGCCGGCCGGATCGCCACATCGGCCTCGCGCCGGCTCAGGCTCAGGAAGCTGTTGTTGATGACGATCTGCAGCTGGATGCGCGGGTGCATCGACCGGAATTCCGCAAACAGGGGCATCAGCAGTCCACCCAGCAGCGTGTCGGTCGTGGTCACGCGCAACGGGCCGCTCAGCTGGCTGTCGAGGCCGGACAGCTGGCGCTGGGCCGCATCGATCTGCTCGCCGACGCCGGCAAGGCGGTGCGCCAGGGCCTCGCCGGCGGCGGTCATGGCGTAGCCGGTGGCATGGCGTTCGAAGAGCAGGGTGCCCAGGGTCTCTTCCAGCCGCGCCAGCCGGCGCAGCACCGTGGAATGGTTGACATGCAGGGCGCGCGCGGCGCCGGCGAGCGAGCCGGACTGGCCCACGGCAAGGAAATACTTCAGGTCGTCCCAGTCTGCTTCCTGCATGTTTGCATAGCCCCTTTGCGGAATTCGCCAGTTCTCGTGCTGATCTGCACAGCCTACAGTGGCGTGGCGTGCCCGGCAATGGGTCGGGCCGCAGACCTGGACGAAAGACATGGCAATGGCGTGGATGCTGCTGGTGCTGGCGGGCCTGATCGAGATCGTGATGGCGCTGGCGCTCAAACATACCGACGGCTGGACGCGGCCCGGGCCGACGGCACTGGGCATCGGGGCGGCGCTGGCCAGCATCTTCCTGCTCAGCGCGGCGCTGCGGCACCTGCCGGTCGGGACGGCGTACGCAATCTGGACCGGGATCGGGGCGATCGGGGTGACGGTGGTTGGCATCCTGTTCCTGGGCGAAAGCGCGGCGCCGATGCGGCTGGTGTTGATCGGGCTGATCTTCGTCGGGATTGGCGGCTTGAAGCTGCTGCCGGCCTGAGCCCCGGCCCTGGCCGTGCCGCGCTCAGGCGTGTTGTGCCCCAAGGCTGGCGCCCGGCCTGAGCACCTCGCGGGCGATGATCAGCTGCTGCACTTCGGTGGCGCCTTCGCAGATGCGCAAGGCGCGGATCTCGCGATAGAGGCTTTCCAGCCTGGAAGCCCCAGCTGATGGGGCGCGTCAACGAAGAGCAGCGGGCCCGCCTAACGACATGATCCAGCTGCGCGACCGCTAAGAAAAGCTGTTCGTGCGGCAGATCACCCAGCCTGGAGCCCATCGTCTGCCTTGCACTTAAGCCGCCCCATTCTTAGGTGCAGGCCAGGGTGTCCTCAAGGAAATCGAGGCGATCCTGGCCCCAGAACACTTCTCCACGGTAGACGTATGCAGGCGAGCCGAAGACACCGGCTGAGATAGCGTTGTCGGTGTATTGTCTGTACTCCGCTTTGATTACTGGAGATGCGGCTTGGCAGAGAAGCGCCTCGCCATCCAAGTCCAGCGAGCGGGCGATGGTTTGCAGCGTCTCTGGTGAGGAGATGTCCTGGTCCTCCAACCATTCGGCATGAAGAATCGCTTGGGCCAAGGTGCCTTCGCAAAGTCCCGCGTGCTTCGCAGAAATGACCATGCACGAAGCGAGATCACCGTTCGGGCACATGTATCTAGGCTGCGGATTGACCGGAATCCCTAGCCGCTTGCACCAACGGGCGAGTTCGGTGATCCGGTAAGCCTGCCTTTCCTGAGAGCGCTGCCCAAGCAAAATGCCCCCCGTCTGCGAGTAAACGTACGGCAGGTCCACAGGCATATAGTTGATCGCGGCGCCTTGGCGTTTGGCAAGTTCCACAAGACGGCCGTGTCCGAGATAGGCCCAGTCCGAATTGATCCAAAAGTAATAGTCAATTGCCTTGGTCATTGCTCAGTTGCCTTCATGCGAGATACACAGAAGATCGACAAGCACCCCAGGGCAGTGAGGTAGCCGGCGAGATACAGCGGACTACCTTGGCCGAGCTTAAGCAGCCAGGTCGCCACCAGCGGGGCCAGTCCGCCACCGATAGCACCCGAGACTTGCACGGCAAGGGAAATACCACTGTAGCGAACTTCCGGGGGAAATTGCACAGAGAATAGGCTACCTTCGGGGCCGTACAGCACGGCGTAGATAAGGCCGATGGCGATCACCATGGCGAGATATACCGCGCCGACGCTTCCCGAGCCAAGAAGCTTAAAAAACGCGAACCCGAAGAGGCAAATTCCGACCGATCCGACCACAAAGATCTTCCTATGCCCGATCTTATCCCCGAGCAAGCCAGTGAGAGGCATTGTGAACAGTGCGACGGCAGCACCCGCGATCACGGCATTCAGCATCATCGTCTTGGGTAAGCCAAGTGTTACCGTACCGTAGGTCAGGGCAAAGGTAGCGACCGTGTAGAACCACGTGACTTCCGCCATCCGCGCGCCTGATACCTTGAGCAACGACAACCAGTGGTGTTTGACGACATGGACCACCGGCACCTCGACCTCATGGCCTCTTTGCTTGACCTTTTCAAAGTCGGGGGACTCGGCGACGCGGATGCGGATGAACCATCCGACAGCCAGAAGCAACACACTGGCCAGGAACGGAAGGCGCCAGCCCCAACTCAACATATCCGCCTCAGGCAGTCTCGCAACGCTTGCCATTGCCAACGATGAGAGGATAAGGCCAGGAGCGACGCCGGTTTGAGGAAGGCTACCGAAGAAGCCTTTCTTGCCTTCGGGGGCATGTTCCACGGCCATGAGAACGGCGCCGCCCCATTCGCCACCGACGGCGAGCCCCTGGAGAAAGCGCATCAATACGAGGATCACGGCGGCCCAGTAACCAATTTGCTCGTAGGTCGGAATGAGGCCGATGATGATGGTCGGGATACCCATCATCATCAACGTGATCAGCAGCATGGATTTTCGCCCAACCTTGTCACCAAAGTGGCCGAAGACAATGCCTCCAAGGGGCCGGGCGAAGAAGCCGACGGAGTAGGTCGCGAACGCGGCGAGGGTCCCGCTGATCGGATCGAAGCTGGGAAAGAAGATCTTGTTGAAAATTAACGCGGCGGCAGTTCCGTAAATGAAGAAGTCGTACCACTCGATAGTCGTGCCGAGCATGCTGGCAATGCCTGCGACGGTGTGCTGCTTGGCCGTCCCGGCATTTGCGCTGGCGATGCCTGCTTGTGAATTGGCGGGATACATAGAATGCCTCTGTGACTTGCTTGATGGGGGCGATGTGCTCGAGCGTGGTCACTCAAATGCACGCTTCTTTGCTGGGGGGATATGTACTGCGCCGGTGGTGGTCGATGTTTGCCCTTACGGGGTTATTCATTGCGTCTCCGGTGGTGACTAGCGGCATCTGTGCGTGCCAATCTCGGTATGACCCTGTCCCGCTTCCGAAGGACCAGCCGCTCGCTACCGAAAAAAATCGGGTTGGCTGGTAGTGCCAGTCGGGCCAAGATGGCCATGGGAACACTTGCCACCTTTGCTAACGGGGCAAAATCATGCTGGAGGTCGTCGGCTCGTCTTTTGGGACCGAAGGCTGAAGGTGGTGCGACTCAACGCTCCGTCTGACGGCACCAGTAATCAAAAGTACCGTTGACGATCGAAGGCTTGAGCAGGTAGTCGTGAGCTTCACGGGCGAGATCGTCGGGTAGCGAGGTAAGCGGCCCGAAGGTACGGGCGCGCACCTGCATGCGGGCAGCGCGCTCCATGTAGACAGAAAGATAGGTCGCTTCTTGCACGCTACAGCCGGTGCTCAACTGACCGTGGCTGGCCAGCAGGATCGAGCGGTTGCTGCCCAGAGCGCCGGATATGATCACGCCCTCCTGGTCAGCGATGGGAACGCCAGGCCATTCCGCAAGGAACGCGCAATCGTTGTGAAACGGCGTCATGTCCATTTGCGAGACGATTAGCGGTTGCTTGGCCGCGGCAAGTGCCGACACATACGGAGAATGCGTATGAATGATGCTATGGGTGTTGGGGCGATCGGCATAAACCCACAGATGGAACCGCGTTGCCGGATTAGCCATCCCAGTGCCGCTGAGGGTATTCAGGTCTTGGTCGACTTCTATAAAGTCGGCTTCGGTGGCTTCGTCAAAACCCAGACCGAAGCGCAGGGTCCAGTAGGCGCCTGGGCGCTCCGAGCGTGCACTGATCTGGCCAGCCAAGCCAGCTTCCTGCCCGGTCATGGCCAGGATGCGGCAAGCATAGGCCAGCGTTTGCTGCAGCGTGCGCTTGCGAGGCTTGAGATGGGCACGCATCTCCTGCGTTGCGCGTTCGTCGAAGTATTCCTTAGAGCGAAGTTCCATTTTGTTTCCAGTCGTATTGGTTGCCGGGCGTAGACTGGGCCCGGCGACTCCAGAACGCCTCTGCTGCCCCCCGTGGGGAGCACACTTTGGCGCCATCCCGACTTGGCCGGTGGGATGTCGGTACGACTGGATTATGGGAAGTCAGAAGGGGCTGAGATAGCGCGGAGCGCTCATACTTCCTATGACTGGGCGTACTACCTCAGACCGTTTGAGCGATCTTCAGCATGTGTTTTATCAGCGCTGTTTGAGCTCTTTCTCGCTTGGTAATGGCGACAACGCGCCGACTGAGACGAGGGTTTATTATGCGCACTCGTGACAGCCCATAGTTCTCGAGCAGTTGCGTCGGTACTCGGTCTGGCAAAACGCACTGACCGCCGGTTGATGCGACGAGCCTGAGCATCGCATCGACCGTGTCCACTTCCGCCACGACATTTGTGTCCAATCTCTTCCTGTGCAGCATTCGTCTTAGCGCATAGTGCTCAGGAAAAGCGACAAGCGGTACTCTTTGCGCCTCTAGGTCGACCCCTTCGAGTGCGGCCAAGGGCGAATTTTGGCTGACGATCAACGTCATGACATCGTCGAATAGCGGCACGATTTCCACGGCATCCGAGGCTACCGCTACGTCGTAAACAAAGCCTATATCCGCTTTGCCCGTCTCCACCAGCTCTACAACTTCCGGTGAACTCCGCCCCATGAGCGAGACGTTGGCATTTGGGCGCTGGCTCATGAATCGGGAGACAACATCTGGCATGAAGTAGTAGCTGAGGGTATGAATAACAGCCACTCGGAGGTTGCCTTGGCTGACTCCCTGCTCCTCGCACAACTGGAGAATCGTATTGTCGATAACGTCATATGCGGTCTGGGCGGCAGCCTGCAGTTTGTGGCCTGCGTCAGTAAGGGCGACCCCGCGCCCGTGGCGTTCGCACAATTTTTGACCTACTGCTGCCTCGAGGTGGGCCAGCTGACGGCTTAAGCCGGATTGGGTTAGACCAAGCGTCATTGCAGCGCCTGAAATGGAGCGGGCCTGCGCTATCGCCAGGAATAGCCTTATCTGAGCATCTAAAGCCTTCATAATTTTGGGGGTGTCCCTCTTCGGCTAGTTATGACGTTCAACCGCTCCGCCATTTCGAACCGACGTGGCTTCAGCGCTTTCCCGGTCGGAGCCCGCCATCCACTAGACTTTGGGCGTCAATGGATCCCGCTGTGGAGATCTTGCTGGATCCATCGCTCAACAGGCATCCGGCATTAACGCAAGTTCCGCACCATATGTGTATTGGTACTATGCCCGGTTTGATAGTCGACGACGGCGATGTATCCCGGCATGTTCCATTCCTTGCCGTTCGATCCGATCAAGGACTTCGTGCCAGTCGGCATCTTCGTCATTGCGCCGATGGTAGTGGTCGGGCCCGGCTCGCCCATCGCCAGCTTCAAGGGCATGCGCGCGAACGCCTCTGCCTTGCGGCCGTGCAGCAGCGCATGCATGCCTACTGCGTCGAGCCGAGCAAGCTGACGGGGGGCCGCGAGACACGCCGTGTGCGGGGCGATTCGCGGTGCCGGTAGAGGCGGAACGAGCAGGGTGTCAGGCGCGTTTTGTACACTATCAGGTCGATTCACCCGGCTGCAGACGCCCCCCTATGAGTTTCGATGCCCTGCTGGAGTTGTTCCAGCAACGTATTCCAGCCCATCCGTGGGCCCAGATTGCCTCGTACCTGCTGGTGCTGGTGCTGATCGCCGTGGTCGCGCAGTGGCTGTTCGGCCACGTGATGTCGCGCATCGCCCATCGCTTGCTGACGGTCTGGGGCAAGGCGCCCTGGAGCAAGGCGCTGACGCGATATCGTGCCTATCGGCGCTTCGGCTATGCGGTCGGGTTCGGGGTGATCACCATCGGCATCGGCGAAGTGCCGCACATGGGCCGCTATGCGCTGGCCATCGAGCGCCTGGCCCATGCCGGCCTGTGGATCTGCTTCTTCCTGATGCTTGGCGGCGTGCTGAGTGCCTGGCAGGACGTATACGCCAGCAGCCGCCAGGCGCAGACGCGCTCGATCAAGGGCTATATCCAGGTGGGGCGCCTCGGGCTGGGGCTGGTGTGCTCGGTGCTGGTGCTGTCGATCCTGATCAACCGCTCGCCGCTGTGGATGCTGTCTGGCCTGGGCGCGCTGTCGGCGGTGCTGCTGCTGGTGTTCAAGGACACGCTGCTGTCGCTGGTGGCCAGTACTCAGCTGACCTCCAACGACATGCTGCGCATCGGCGACTGGATCGAGATGCCCCAGTGCAATGCCGACGGCTACGTCAAGGACATCGCGCTGCATACCGTCAAGGTGCAGAACTGGGACAACACCGTGACCACGGTGCCGACCTACAAGCTGTTCTCCGAGAGCTACCGCAACTACCGGCAGATGTTCGAATCCGGCGCGCGGCGCATCAAGCGCACGTTGCGGCTGGATGCGGGCAGCGTGCGCTTCCTGGAGGACCGGGAAGTGCAGGCGCTGATGCGCTTCCGGCTGCTGCACGACTACCTGGAGGAGAAGCAGGCCGAGGTCGACGAGGCCAACCGCCTGCTGATTGCCGCCGGCAATGACCCGGTCAACCGGCGCCGGCTGACCAATGTCGGCACCTTCCGCGCCTATGGCATTGCCTACCTGAAGGCGCACCCGGAGATCCACCACGATCTGCTGCTGAACGTGCGCATGATGGAGCCCGATTCGCAGGGCATCCCGGTGGAGATCTATTGCTTTACCGCGCTGACCGCGTGGATGGACTATGAGCGCATCCAGGGCGATGTCTTCGACCACCTGCTGGCGATCCTGCCCGAGCTGGGCCTGCGCCTGTACCAGGCGCCTTCAGGCGCGGACCTGACCGGCGTGCGCATCTCGCCGGTGCTGGCCGCGGCGCAGGTGGCGGCGGCACAGGCCGCCGTCCATCATGCGCCTGCCCACGGCGCCGCCGCGAGCAGCCATCCGATCTGAGCTGCGCCTGACGCTCAGCCGACCGCGCGCGGACGCACGCGGCTGGCGGCTTCCTTGGCGCGGGTGCGGGCGGTGTCGACATCGTCGGCGTACGCCAGCGCCACGCCCATGCGGCGCTTGACGAAGCTCTCGGGCTTGCCGAACAGGCGCACCTCGGTCTGCGGCACGCTCAGTGCCTGGTCCACGCCATCGAAGACCACCCCCTGGGCATCCACGCCGCCGTAGATCACGGCGCTGGCGCCGGGGCTGCGCAGCGTGGTGTCGACCGGCAGGCCCAGGATGGCGCGGGCATGCAGCTCGAACTCGTTCTGCCATTGCGTGGCCATGGTGACCATGCCGGTGTCGTGCGGGCGCGGGCTGACTTCGCTGAACCAGACCTGCTCGCCCTTTACGAACAGCTCCACGCCGAACAGGCCCATGCCGCCCAGGTCTGCCGTGACCGCCTGCGCGATGCGCTGGGCGGTTTCCAGCGCGGCGGGGTGCATCGGCTGCGGCTGCCAGCTTTCGACGTAGTCGCCGCTGACCTGGACGTGGCCGATCGGAGCGCAGAACTGCGTTTCCACCTGGCCGCTGGCGCCCATGGCGCGCACGGTCAGCAGCGTGATCTCGTAGTCGAAATCGATAAAGCCTTCCACGATCACGCGGCCGTGGCTGACGCGGCCGCCGGCCATGGCGTAGTCCCAGGCCGCCTTGACGCCCTCGGGGCCGTCGATCTTGCTCTGGCCCTTGCCGGAGCTGCTCATCACCGGCTTGACCACGCACGGGTAGCCGATGCCGCCGTCGATGGCAGCCTGCAGTTCATCCAGCGAATCGCAGAACTTGTACGGGCTGGTGGGCAGGCCGAGCGATTCGGCGGCCAGGCGGCGGATGCCTTCGCGGTCCATGGTCAGGCGCGCGGCGCGGGCGGTGGGGATCACACGCACGGTGCCGGCGGCTTCCAGGGTTTCCAGCATGGGCGTGGCGATGGCCTCGATCTCGGGCACGACCAGGTGCGGCTTTTCCGCCTCGATCAGCGCCTTGAGCTGGTCCGGGTCGCTCATGGCGATGGTGCGCGCGTGGTGGGCTACCTGCTGGCCGGGGGCATTGTCATAGCGGTCGACGGCGATGGTTTCCACGCCCAGGCGCTGCAATGCAATCAGCACTTCCTTGCCCAGCTCGCCGGAGCCGAGCAGCATCACTTTGGTGGCAGAGGGGGAGAGAGGCGTTCCGAGTGTGGTCATGGCAGCGGATGGGGCGGGAAGGAAAGCCGAGATTGTACGTGTTAGGGGGCTGTCTTTGGCGCCGGCGAGCGCGCATATTGGTATGGGCCAGGGAAGGGCGCCTGGCGCGCGTGCCACCCAATTCAGCGACGAACCATAAAAAAACCCGCGCGGGGGCGGGCTTGAAAAGGCCTGAGGATCCAAGACCGGACCGCTCAGTGTTCATGCTAGGTGCTAAGCGCGCGCTCCGCATCCCCCGTTCGGGGCGGCCCGGCACAGTGTTTCAGGACGTGGCCATCAGCGGCGGGCGCCGCCGCGTGGCCACGGCAAATGCAATTTGCGCCAGACCCGCGGCCAGCCCCAGCGTCACGCCGACCTGCCACGCCACGGTGTAGGAACCCAGCGCGTCGTAGACCAGCCCACCGCCGAAGGCGCCGAAAAAGCTGCCGATCTGGTGGCTGAAGAACGCCACGCCGCCCAGCATGGCCTGCCAGCGCAGGCCGAAGGTCTCGGCGATCCAGCCCGATACCAGCGGCGCCACGCCCAGCCACAGGAAGCCCATTACCGCGGCGAACACCAGCGTGCTCTGCGGCGTGGGCGCGGACGTGAAGTACCAGGTCAGCGCCAGCGAGCGAATCGTATAGATGCCGCCCAGCAGCATCAGCTTGTTGAAGCGGCCGCCGGCCCAGCCGAAGAAGATGCTGCCCAGCACGTTGAAGCCGCCGATCACGCCCAGCGCCTGCGCGCTCAGCATCGGGTCCATGCCGCACACGTCCAGATACGACGGCAGGTGCGTGGTCAGGAAGACCAGCTGCATGCCGCAGACGAAATACGCCAGCGCCATCACCACGAACGGCGCGTGCCGCAGCGCGGTGCCCAGCGCTTCACGCGCGCTGTCCTGGCCGCGCCCTGCGGGCGACACCAGCGGCAGCCGGTCCACGCGGCCGGCAAACCACGCCGCGGGCAGCATCACCAGCGCCAGCAGCACGAACGCTGCCAGCCCGGCGCGCCAGCCGTAGGCCTGCGTCACCATCTGCCCGATCGGCGCCGCCAGCAGCGCGCCCAGCGAGCCCGCGCCAGACACCAGCCCCAGCACCGTGCTGCGCAGCGCCGCCGACACCGGCCGCGCCGCCACCGCCATCGCCAGGGCGCTGCCGGTGCAGGCCATCGACGCGCCGATGGCCACGCCCGCGCCCAGCGTGACGCCGACCATGCTGTGCGCGGTCGCCAGCAGCACCAGTCCGGTCACATAGAGCAGCGAGCCGGCCAGCATCAGCGGCCGGAAGCCGATCCGCGTGGCCCAGGCCCCGGCCAGCGGCTGCAGCAGGCCCCACGCCAGGTTCTGTACCGCGATGGCGATGGTGAAATCCGATACCGAGATGCCGATGTCCCGCGTCAGCGGCGGCATGAAGATGCCAAGGCTCTGGCGCAGGCCCATGGCCAGGCTGAGCATCACGGAGGCGCCGATCAGGATCGGCAAGGCCGGGCGCAGGGCTTCGTAGCGGGAAGGCGCGGTGGGGGTAGGCACGGTGTGGTCTCGTCGCTTGTCGTTATCGTTGTGAGCCCCGGGGCGCTTTCCATGTCTTTACATTTAAGCGTGCGCTGAATATACCGCAGGGTAGGGCGAGCGTATGCGCCAGGCCCAACCGTGTCAATTTGGCTTTGGGCGGGTCCGCCTTCCGCTTTGCCAAAGGCGGCCCCACACCTCGCTAGTCCAGACTGACCTTGGATGCCCGGATGGTCTCGCCCCAGCGCTTGATGTCGCCGCTGACCAGCGCGGCGAACTTCGGCTGCGGTTCGCCGCCAGGGATACCGCCCATGTCGCGGAACCTGGCCACCACCTCGGGCTCGTGCATGGCCTTGCCCAGCGCTTCCTGCAGCGTGGCGGCAATGGCCGGCGGGGTCCTGGCCGGCGCAAAGAAGCCCAGCCAGCCCATCACCACGAAATCCTTCACGCCGGCCTGCGCCATCGTCGGCACGTCCGGCAGTGCCGGCAGGCGTTCGGCGCTGGTCACCGCAAGCGCGCGCAGCTTGCCGGCGCGGATCTGCGGCAGCGCCTGCGTCAGGTTGTCGAACATGAAGGTGGTTTCGCCCGCCAGCACCGAGGTGGTGGCGGGTGTCGACCCCTTGTACGGCACGTGAATTACTTCGGTGCCAGTGCGCAGCCGGAACAGTTCCGCCGTCAGGTGCGTGGTCTGCCCGATGCCGGCCGAGGCGTAGGAATACTTCCCCGGGGACTGCTTGAGCTGCGCCACCAGCTCGGACACGCTGCGCACCGGCGCCTGCGCGCCGACCACCAGCACGTTGGCGAACGAGATCAGGTCCGTCAGCGGCATGAAGTCCTGTGGCTGGTAGGGCAACTGCTTGTAGGCGCTGTAGTTGATTGCGTGTGAGCCGGTATTGCCGACCAGCAGCGTGTAGCCGTCCGGCGCCGCGCGCATGAAGGCCTGCGTGCCGATGATGCCGCCGCTGCCGGGCTTGTTGTCGACCACCACCGGCTGGCCCAGGATGGCCGACAGCTTCTGCGCCACCAGGCGCGTCGGGATGTCGGTGGTGCCGCCCGGCGCGCCGGGCACGATGATGGTGATGGGGCGCTCAGGCCAGGACGCGGCGCTGGCGGGCAGCGGCAGCGTGGCGGCGGCGGTCGCCAGCAGCAGGGCCGCGGACGTGTTGAGCAGCGATTCTGGCAGCTTGTGTTTCATGGGTCTCCTCCATGTTCTGGTCTGTGTGCTGCTTGGCATGTGCGAACGGCCGGCTTGCGGCCGGCCGTTCTCTAGCCCAGGGCGGATGACTTCGATGCCCTCGGTCTGGCGTGGGCCATCACTTGCCCGTCCACACCGGCTTGCGCTTCTCGGCGAATGCGGCGGCACCCTCGCGGGCATCGGCCGAGGTGAACACCGGCGCCAGCAGCGGGCGCTGGCGCTCGAACATCTCCTCGGCGCTCCAGTCGGCGGACTCGGCCACGATCTGCTTGCTGACCGCAACCGCCAGCGGGCCGTTGGCGCCGATCTCTTCGGCCAGCGCCAGCGCGCCTGCCAGCGCCTGGCCTGGTTCGGTCAGGCGGTTGATCAGGCCATAGGCGTGGGCCTGTTCGGCGCCCAGCATATTGCCGGTCAGCGCGTATTCCATGGCGATGTGGTACGGCACGCGGCGCGGCAGGCGCATCAGGCCGCCGGCGCCGGCCACCAGCCCGCGCTTGACTTCAGGCAGGCCGAACCTGGCCGCGTTCGACGACACGATCAGGTCGCACGCCAGCGCCAGCTCGAAGCCGCCGGCCAGCGCATAGCCTTCGACGGCGGCGATCAGCACCTTGCGCGGCGGCTTCTCGGTCAGCCCGCCAAAGCCGCGGCCAGGCAGGCTGGGACGCTTGCCTTCCAGGAAGCCCTTCAGGTCCATGCCCGAGCAGAAGGTGCCGCCCGCGCCGGTCAGGATGGCCACGCTCAGGTCGTCGCGGCTTTCCAGCTGGTCGATGGCGGCGGCCAGCGCGGTCGCGGTCTCGAAGTCCATGGCGTTTTTCGCCTGGGGCCGGTTCATGGTGATCAGCAGCGTATTGCCGCGGGTTTCCAGTTGCAGCGTGTCGCTCATGCGGGATTCCTTGTCAGAAGTCGGTATCGGTGCAGCGCGCGGCTCAGCGCGGTGCCATGCGGATGGCGCCGTCCAGGCGGATGGTTTCGCCGTTGAGCATGGGGTTCTCCAGGATGTGCAGCGCGGTGGACGCGTATTCATCCGGTGCGCCCAGGCGGGGCGGGTGCGGCACCATGGCGCCGAGCGAGGCGCGCACGTTCTCCGGCAGCTTGGCCAGCAGCGGGGTGTCGAACAGTCCCGGGGCGATGGTGCAGACGCGGATCGCGCGCTGTGCCAGGTCGCGCGCGGCCACCAGGGTCATGCCGACGATGCCGGCCTTGGCCGAGGCATAGGGAATCTGGCCGATCTGGCCTTCGTAGGCGGCCACCGACGCGGTCAGCACGCACGCGCCGCGCTCGCCGTCGATCAGTTCGTTCTTGGCCATGCGCGCGGCCCCCAGGCGCAGCGCGTTGAAGGTGCCGATCAGGTTGATGCGCACGATCGACTCGTACTTTTCCAGCGAACCCGGCGAGCCGTCCTTCTCGACCACGCGCACCGGGCCGCCCAGGCCGGCGCAATGGATCAGCGCGCGCAGCGGGGCAATGGCTTCGGCGGCGTCGTAGACGGCGTTCATCTGGTCGGTGTCGGTCACGTCGGCCTTGAGGAAGCGGACCTTGCCGCTGAACTCGTCGACCGCGGCATTGCCGCGCTCTTCCGACAGGTCGGCGATCACGACGTCGACGCCGCGTTCCACCAGGCGCCGCACGCAGGCCAGGCCCAGGCCGGAAGCGCCGCCGGTCACGACGGCGGACATATTGGTCAGTTTCATGCTGTGTCTCCTTGACTGGATGTCTGGTTCAGGCGCCGCTTACAGGCGCTCGATGATGGTGGCGTTGGCCATGCCGCCGGCCTCGCACATCGACTGCAGGCCATAGCGCTGGCCGCTGTCTTCCAGTGCATGCAGCATGGTGGTCATCAGCCGCACGCCGGAGGCGCCCAGCGGATGGCCCAGCGCAATGGCGCCGCCGCGCGGGTTCAGGCGTGCCGGGTCGGCGCCGAGCGCGCGCTGCCAGGCCAGCGGCACGCAGGCAAAGGCTTCGTTGATCTCGTAGTGGTCGATCTGGTCCAGCTTCAGGCCGCTCTTCTTGATCGCGCGCTGGCTGGCGGGGATCGGGGCGGTCAGCATCATGACCGGATCGTCGCCGCACACGTCGAACGCCACGAAGCGAGCGCGCGGCTTCAGGCCCAGGCGCTGCGCCATGGATTCGCTCATCAGCAGCATGGCGGAGGCGCCGTCACTGATCTGCGAGGCATTGCCCGCGGTCACGTTCCAGCCGATCTGCGGGAAGCGCGCGCTGAGTTCGTCATTGCGGAACGAGGCCTGCAGCGTGCCCAGCTTCTCCACCGAGGTGCCCGGGCGGATGGTTTCATCCTGCTCGACCAGCCCGTTGGGCGTGCTGATGCCCAGGATCTCGCGGCGGAAGGCACCGCTTTCGCGCGCGGTGGCGGCCAGCTCGTGCGAGCGGGCCGAATAGCTGTCCATGTCGTGGCGCGACAGTTCGTACTTGGCGGCCACCAGCTCGGCCGCAACACCCTGTGACACCAAACCCGGCGCATAGCGCGCTTCCATCGACGGGCCGTACGGGTTCTGGCCAATGCGGGCCGAGCCCATCGGCACACGGCTCATCGACTCGATGCCGCAGGCGATGACGATGTCATAGGCGCCGGCCATGATGCCCTGCGCGGCGAAATGCACCGCCTGCTGGCTGGAGCCGCACTTGCGGTCGATGGTGGTGGCCGGCACGTGGTCAGGAAAGCCTGCCGCCAGCCACGCCACCCGGCCCGGGCCGGCGGACTGCTCGCCCGCCTGGGTCACGCAGCCGGTGATGACGTCGTCGACCAAACCCGGGTCCAGCTTGTTGCGCTCGACCAGGCCCTTGATGACCTGGGCCAGCAACTCGGTGGCATGGAGTTCGGTAAAGGCCGAGCCTGGCTTGGAGCGGCCCATCGGGCTGCGGATGGCGTCGACGATGACGGCTTGTTGCATGCGGTGTCTCCTGAAAAGGCTGAACGTTGCGAGTCGTGGCTGGGATATTGAGACGTCTGTACCGAAATGTGATCGTCCAATACGATGAATTGGGATTCTGGCTTCGTCAAATCGCTCTGTAAACTCAAAAGCCCCGGTTTGACTTTGGAAAAGGCGAAGGGCAACATCCGGGTTTTGAGACGCACGTATCAAAAAACCTTGAATCAAGGCAATAACATGACGAATGCACCACACGCATCCCTGACCCCGCCGCCCGCCGATGCCGACGGCGAGGCGCGCCTTGTCAGCGCGCTGGCGCGGGGCATTTCGATCCTCAACTGCTTTTCGCCGACAGTGCAGGAGCTCAGCAGCCGCGAACTGATGGAACGCACCGGCCTGGCCAAGCCGACCCTGTTCCGCCTGCTCGACACCTTGTGCGAGCTGGGCCTGCTGCACTATTCGGAGCGCTTGTCGCGCTACGTGCCCGGGGTCGGGCTGATCAACCTGGCCGCACCCGCGCTGGCACGCATGACGATCCGCCAGCTGGCGCGGCCGGCCATGCAGGAGCTGGCGGACCACATCGCCGGGCAGGTGGAGCTGATCGTCGGCAGCGGCAATGCGCTGACCTACGTCGAAATCGCCCAGGGCGTGGGCAGTCATGTGTTCCGGCCCGAGGTCGGCACGCGCGTGTCGGTCTCGCGCACGGGTTCCGGACGCGGCTACCTGATGCTGTTGACCGAGGCCGAGCGCGAGGCGTATCTCGCCCAGCTCCGCGCCGCCGATCCCCAGCGCGCCGACTGGCTGCAGGAACGCCTGGCCGATGCCGCCCGCGACCTGCAAGACCACGGCTTCTGCCGCGGCCACCGCGACCTGCACCGCGAGGTGGAGTCGGTTGCCGTGCCGATGCGCACCCGCCGCGACGGCGAGGCGTGGATCTTTGCCGCCTCGGTGCCGGTGTTCAGCCAGCAGAGCAAGCAGATGGAGGAAGACATCGGCCCGCGCCTGGTGAGCCTGGTGCGCAATGTAGAGGGAGCGCTGGGCGTGGCAGGCTGAGCGGCACAGCAGTCCGCCTGACGCTCAGCTGGTCAGTTGCCTGTGAACACCGGCGTGCGCTTGTCCAGGAACGCCTGCACTGCCTCACGGTGGTCGGCGGTCTGGTGCGACAGCGCCTGGAAGCCGGCGGACAGTTCCAGCAGCGTATCCAGGCGGGTATGCATGGCCTCGCGCATCAGGCGCTTGGCCAGGCGCACCGCGTGCGGCGGGTTGGCGGCGATGCGGCCGGCCAGCTCATAGGCCGTGGGCAGCAGCGCCTCGGGCGCGACCACGCGCGACACCAGGTTCCATTCCAGCGCCAGCCTGGCATCGATCGGCTGGCCGGTGAAGGTCATCTCCGCCGCCCGGGACAGGCCGATCACGCGCGGCAGCAGCCATGCGCCGCCGTCGCCGGGGATGATGCCGAGCTTGACAAAGGACTCGGCAAACTGCGCCCGCTCCGAGGCAATGCGGATGTCGCACATGCACGCCAGGTCCAGCCCCGCGCCCATGGCCGCGCCATTGACCGCGGCGATGACCGGCACTTCCAGGTTGAACAGCGCCAGCGGCAGCCGCTGGATGCCGCAGCGGTAGTCCTGACGGATTTCCATGCCCGGCACTGCGCCGGAGGCCTGGCGTTCCATGTCCTTGATATTGCCGCCAGACGAGAACGCCGTGCCCGCGCCGGTAATGACCACCGCGCGCACGCTGCGGTCGCCGTGGATGCGGTCGATCGCGGCCAGGAACTCCGCCACGGCGGTATTGCCGGTCAGCGGGTTGCGGCGCTCGGGCTCGTTCATCGTCAGGGTGACGATATGGTCCTGCTGCTCGTAGAGAAGGAAGTTGCTCATGGTGGTGTCTCCGGATGCGCGATGCAGGCTGGTTGCCTGCCTTGGCGCCAAGGCTAAGCCACCGGCGCCCGCACCGTCCAATATTCATTTCTTCATCAGCAATATCCTGCACATATCGCTGGGCAGGCTCGGGACGCCAGCCATCTTGCGCCGGCGGCGCGATTTTCTGCGGGTAATCCCTGTACCCATAATCGAATCGCTCACCGATTATCTATAGGCCCCGGCCACCGCCCGGCATCGCGCAGTTCCGTAATCCTGCAGTCCCGAATTCCAACAAGAATGCCCTACAGGAGACGATATGAGCCATGCGTTGACGCAGGCGACGGACCCCGTTGCCCCCGATGTTGCAATGCACCCCCACCGCACCATGAGGCGCGCCACAGGCTTCCTGGCAGCGGCCCTGGCGCTGGTGATGCAGGTCTTGCCCGCCGGCGCCGCGGCGCCGCGCAATGCGGCCGCCAAGGTTGACGGCGCCTTTATCAGTGCCAACGCCAGCACCGCCCGCGACTGGCCCAGCCACGGCCTGGACTATGCCGAGACCCGCTTCAGCCGGCTCAGGCAGATCGATGCCGCCAACGTGCGCGACCTGGGGCTGGTGTGGACCTACAACCTGGAGTCGACCCGCGGCGTGGAGGCAACCCCGCTGGTGGTGGACGGCGTGATGTACGTCACCGCGTCATGGAGCGTGGTGCATGCGGTCGATGCGCGCACCGGCAAGCGGCTCTGGACCTTCGATCCCAAGGTGGACCGCTCGCTCGGCTATCGCGGCTGCTGCGACGTGGTCAACCGCGGCGTGGCGCTGTACCAGGGCAAGGTGTTCGTGGCCGCCTACGATGGCCGGCTGATCGCGCTGGATGCCGCCAGCGGCCGCAAGCTGTGGGAGAAAGACACCATCATCGACCGCAAGTACTCGTACACCATCACCGGCGCGCCGCGCGTGTTCAAGGGCAAGGTCATCATCGGCAACGGCGGCGCCGAATATGGCGTGCGCGGCTACATCACCGCCTATGACGCCGGCACCGGCGAGCAGAAGTGGCGCTGGTTCACGGTGCCGGGCGACCCCTCCAAGCCGTTCGAGGATGAGTCGATGGCTGCGGCGGCCAAGACCTGGGACCCCAGCGGCAAATACTGGGAGGCGGGCGGCGGCGGCACGGCCTGGGACACGCTGGCCTTCGACCCCGAGCTGAACCTGATGTACGTGGGCACCGGCAACGGCGCGCCATGGTCGCGCAGCAAGCGCAGCCCGGCCGGCGGCGACAACCTCTACCTGGCATCGATCGTCGCGCTCGATCCCGACACCGGCAAATACGTCTGGCACTACCAGGAGACCCCGGGCGACAACTGGGACTACACCTCGACCCAGCCGATGATCCTGGCCGACCTGAAGCTCGATGGCCAGATGCGCAAGGTCATCCTGCACGCGCCCAAGAACGGCTTCTTCTTCGTCATCGACCGCACCAACGGCAAGTTCATCTCGGCAAAGAACTTTGTCGACGTGAACTGGGCCACCGGCTATGACGCCAATGGCCGCCCCATCGAGCGGCCCGAGGCGCGCGCCACCGACAAGCCTTATGACTCGGTCCCCGGTCCGTACGGCGCGCACAACTGGCATCCGATGTCGTTCAACCCGCAGACCGGGCTGGTCTACCTGCCGGCGCAGAACGTGCCGATCAACCTGATGGACGACAAGGCCTGGAACTTCAATGAAGGCAAACCCGGCACGCCGCATGGCAACGTGGGCTGGAACACCGCCAAATTCCTGAACGCCGAGCCGCCCAAGGGCAAGCCCTTCGGCCGGCTGATTGCGTGGGACCCGGTGCAGCAGAAGGCCGCGTGGACGCAGGAACATGTGTCGCCGTGGAACGGCGGCACGCTGACCACGGCCGGCAACCTGGTGTTCCAGGGCACCGCCGACGGCCGCTTTGTCGCCTATGACGCGCGCAGCGGCGACAAGCTGTGGGAGTCGCCCACCGGCACCGGCGTGGTGGCGGCGCCGGTCAGCTTCGAGTTGAACGGCAAGCAGTATGTGTCGGTGGCAGTGGGTTGGGGCGGGGTCTACGGGCAGGCCCAGCGCGCCACCAACCGGCAGGGGCCGGGCACGGTCTACACCTTCGCCCTCGGTGGCAAGGCACCGCTGCCGGCCTTTGCCGAGTACCGCACCGCCAAGCTGCTGCAGGGCGTGAAATATGACCCGGCGCAGGTCAAGGCGGGCACCGGCCTGTACGTCAGCAACTGCGTCCTGTGCCACGGCGTTCCCGGCGTGGACCGCGGCGGCAATATCCCCAACCTGGGCTATATCGATGCCGCCTATATCGAGAACCTGGACAAGGTGGTCTTCAAGGGGCCGGCGATGGCGCGCGGCATGCCTGACTTCACCGGCAAGCTGACGCCGGACGATGTCGAGAAGATCAAGGCCTTCATCCAGGGGACCGCTGACGCGGTGCGGCCCAAGCCCTGAGGGCAGGGCCGGGCCTCAGTCCTCGGCCTGGAAGCCGGTCGCCTCCACGATCGGCTTCCAGGCGGCGCGTTCCAGCTGGATGCGGCGGCGGCCTTCGTGGCCGGGGCGCGCCACCACTTCCAGGCCCAGCGCTTCCAGCTTGGCCGCGGTGGCGGCGTTGGCCGAGGCCGCGAGGAACATCTTTTCCACTTGCGCCACCACGTCAGGCTGGGTGCCTGCCGGGACGAACACGCCGTACCAGCTGGTGGCGTGGTCGTACTGGCTGAAGCCCTGTTCCTTCATGGTGGGCACTTCGGGCAGCGCCTTGGCGCGGCGCGTGCCGCTCACGCCAAGGAAGCGCAGCTTGCCGCCCTTGTACAGCGGCATCATGCTGGCCACGGCATCCCAGCCGATCGACACATTGCCGCTGACCACATCCACCAGCATCGGCGATGCGCCGCGATACGCCGCGGGCGTGATGGCGATGCCTTCGGCCTTGCCCAGCGCCACCGTGCCGAGGTGGCCGGCGCTGCCGATGGTGGCCAGCCCCAGGCTGGCGCCGCCCGGGTTGCGCCTGGCCCAGCTCACGTATTCCTTCATGTTCTGGTAAGGCTGCTGCACGCCGGTCGCGACCGCGGTCGGCACATCGGTCAGTACCGCTGCGGGCACAAGGTCCTTGTCGGCGTCGTAAGACAGCTTCTTGTAGGTCAGCGGAAAGATCGTGAACAGGGGCGAGGGGCCGATGAACACGGTCTTGCCATCGGGCCTGGCGCGCTTCACGTAGTCGAGCGCCAGGCGCGCCGACGCGCCGGGGCGGTTTTCGACCACCACCGTGCCGTGGCCGTCCTGGCGCAGCTGCTCGGCATACAGGCGGGCAAGGCTGTCGGCGGCGCCGCCGGGGGCGTAGCCGACGATGATATGCATCGGCTCGGCATCGGCCGCGCTAGCCGGAGCGGTCATGGCGAAGGTGGCGGCAGCGACGGCGGTCATGGCCAGCAGCCGGCGCGTCAATCGGACTTGATCAGTCATGGCAGTCAGGGAACGATGTTGAGAGAGTGTCAGGGCAGGGTGGGCCACTGGCCCGTGAGGTCATGGACCGATTCATACAAGGCCGCCACACGCAGCAGCTGCGCGTCGCCGCGGAACTGCCCGACCAGCTGCAGCCCGATCGGCAGCCCGTCGCCACCAAAGCCGCAGGGCAGGCTGATGGCCGGATGCCCAGTCATATTGAACGGCATGGTCCACGGGAACCAGTTCGCGCGCACATCGGGATAGTCCTGGCCGTCGATTTCGATCTGGCCGAACAGGTCTTGCTCCAGCGGCAGCGCGGTGCGTGTGATGGTGGGCATTGCGAGCAGGTCGGCGCGTCCCAGCAGCGCCTGCACGCGCAGGAACAGTTGCGAGCGCTCGAACATCGCCTGCTGGTATTCCACTGCGGTGAATGCGGCGGCGGATTCCACCTGGCGCACGAAGGTCGGGCTCAGCGCCTCGCGGTGCTGGGCCACGATCGGCGCAAAGCGCGTGCGCCATACGGTGTGGTTGATGGCACGCCAGACGGGCTCGACGTCGAACCCCTCGCCGCCGAACGGCTCCAGTTCGGCGCCCAGTGCGCGCAGCTTGTCCAGGCTGGCCTCGAACGCGCGCGCCACGTCCGCCGACACCGGACGGCCCGGCGGCGCCAGGCAATACAGGATGCACCGGCCACGCAGGTCGCCCTGCGGCTGCGCTGCGGCCACGTAGTCGGCGGCGGGCACTCCGATCGACCACGGGTCGCACGGGTGTTCGCCGGCCATGGCCTGCAGCATCAGGCCGGTGTCGGCCACCGTGCGCGTGGTCGGCGTCACGTAGGTCTGGTTGCCGAACAGGTCCTGCGCCTGGCTGTGCGGAATCACCCCCTGGCTCTGCTTGATGCCCACCACGCCATTGCAGGCGGCAGGAATGCGCGTGGAGCCGCCGCCATCGGTCGCCACCGCCAGCGGCGCGATGCCGCTGGCCACTGCCACCGCGGCGCCGCCGCTGGAGCCGCCACTGGTGCGCTCGGCGTGCCAGGCATTGCGGGTGCGCCCGAACAGCGGCGAATCGGTCAGGCTTTTGGAGCCGAATTCCGGCGTGGTGGTCTTGCCGACCAGGATCGCGCCCTGCGCGCGCAACCGCGCCACCGCCACGGCGTCTTCGGCCGGCACGTTGTCGCGCATCGGCACGGCGCCAAAGGTCGTGCGCACGCCGCGCGTGTTGACGATGTCCTTGGCGGTAAACGGAATGCCGTGCAGCGGAGGCAGCGGCCGGCCGGACATCACTTCCGCTTCCGCCGCGCGCGCCGCGGCCATGGCCTCGTCCGCGCACAGCGTGATAAAGCAGTTCAGCACCGGCTGCAGCCGCTCGGCGCGCGCCAGCACCGCAGCGGTCAGTTCCACCGGCGAGATTTCCTTGCGCCGGATGCGCTGCTGCAGTTCGGCGGCGCTGGCAAGACAAAGCGCTTCGCTCATTGGACGGGCGTCTCCTGAAGATGGCCGCGCGTGCCGGTATCGGCGCGCGCAGGCGTGATGGCGATACGCTGGCATCTTACAACCGGCCCGCGCACGCGGGGACTATCGCCGCCAAGTGCCGTCGGCGAGGAAGCGTTCGGCCAGCTACGCGTTGCCGTTCAGGGGCGCGCCGGCGATGACAGGTAGGCCTGCAGGCCGTCTGCCGGCAAGGCGCGTGAAAACAGCCACCCCTGGCCGAACTGCGCGCCGCGCTCTCGCAGGAAGCGCGCCTGCTCTTCATGCTCGATGCCCTCGGCCACGACCTCGAATCCCAGCGCCTCCGCCATGGCGATGATGTGCGGCGCCACCGAGCTGGAAGCCGCCTCGCGGCCGATGGTACTACGCGGCGGCGCTGCTGCGCAGCACGCGCCGTCGCCGCGCGTATTCAGATTCCTTTTGCAAGGCGATGAATTTTTTCGTGCGCCGCGCAATAAGGCACGCATGACTTGCGCAATGCCGGCAGAATCCGGAAAGTAGGGGGAACGACTGCCCGCACAGAGGACCTGGCCCATGACCACCGCCCCATTTGCAAGACCCACACCATCGGCCCGGCTTGCCGCCCGGCACACGCCGGCCGTGATCCCGGGCAACGGCTAGGGGGGCGCATGGCGCTGGTGCTGCTGATCGCGCTGCCTCTGCTGGCCGCGGCGCTGACGTGGTTGATCGGCATGCGCGCCGCGCGCATGCTGGCGCCTGTCATCATCGGCTTGCCGCTGGCCGCGCTGGTGCTGCTGCTGAGCCTGCGCGGCGCGGTCTTCGAGCAGCCGGGGCATGCGCTGGGCTGGCGCGTGGCGTGGCTGCCGCAGCTCGGGCTGGACCTGTCGCTGCGGCTGGACGGCCTGTCGTACCTGTTTGCGCTGCTGGTGCTCGGCGTGGGCCTGCTGGTGATCCTGTACGCGCGCTACTACCTCGCGCGCAATGAATCCGCGGTGCGCTTCTTCTGCCTGCTGCTGCTGTTCATGGCGGCCATGCTGGGCGTGGTGCTGGCAGGCAACCTGCTGCTGCTGGTGGTGTTCTGGGAGCTGACCAGCATCCTGTCGTTCCTCCTGATCGGCTTCTGGTCATGGCGCACCGATGCGCGCCAGGGCGCGCGCATGGCGCTGGCGGTCACGGGCGGCGGCGGGCTGGCGCTGCTGGCCGGGGTGCTGCTGCTGGGCCATATCTGCGGCAGCTTCGAGCTGTCCGTGGTGCTGGCGCAGGCCGGCAAGGTGCAGCACCACCCGCTCTACCTGCCGATGCTGGTGCTGGTCCTGCTGGCAGTCTTCACCAAGTCAGCGCAGTTCCCGTTCAGCTTCTGGCTGCCGCATGCCATGGCCGCGCCCACGCCGGTCTCGGCCTACCTGCACTCGGCCACCATGGTCAAGGCCGGCGTGTTCCTGCTGGCGCGGCTCTATCCGGTGCTGGACGGCACCAACAGCTGGTTCTACCTGGTCAGCATGACCGGGCTGGCCACGCTCATCGTGGGCGCCGGCCTGGCGCTGCTGCAGCGGGACCTGAAAGGGCTGCTGGCTTATTCCACCATCAGCCACCTGGGCCTGATCACGCTGCTGTTCGGGCTCGATACCCAGCTCAGCACGGTGGCGGCCATCTTCCATATCATCAACCACGCCGTGTTCAAGGCGTCGCTGTTCATGGCGGCCGGCATCATCGACCATGAGACCGGCACGCGCGACCTCGACCGCCTGCACGGGCTGGCGCGCTACATGCCGCACACCGCAGTGCTGGCCATCGTGGCATCGCTGTCGATGGCGGGGGTGCCGTTGTTCAACGGCTTCCTCAGCAAGGAAATGTTCTTCGGCGAGACCCTGGCGCAGGGCCTGCTGGGCGACTTCAACTGGGTGATCCCGACCGCGGCGACGCTGGCGGGGGCGCTGACGATGGCCTATTCGCTGCGCTTTATCTACGGCGTGTTCTTCGGTGCCCGGCAGCCCGACGTGCCCAACTATCCGCCGCACGAGCCGCCGCGCTTCATGAAGGTGCCGGTGGAGTTCCTGGTGGTGATCTGCCTGGTGGTCGGGCTGGTGCCGGCCTATACCGTGGGCGACCTGCTGGCGGCGGCTTCGCTTGCCACGCTGCGCGCGCCCCTGCCAGAGTACAGCCTGAACCTGTGGCACGGGGTCAATTTGCCGCTGCTGATGAGCCTGGTGTCGATGGCCGGCGGCGCGGCGCTGTTCTTCCTGCGCCGCGACGCGCTGCGGCGCCTGCAGCAGGCAATCGACCACCTGAGCGCGCGCCAGTCGTTCGAGCGTGGCATGCATGCGCTGGAACGCTTTGCCGCTGCCGTCACGCGCTGGCTCGAGAACGGCTCGCTGCAGACCTATGTCGCCTGGATGCTGCTGGCGCTGCTGGCCGTGCCGGCATACTTCCTGGCCGACCTGGAATGGCTCGGCGGCAGCGTGCCGGCGGGCGCCATCGACCTGATCGGGGCTGCCACGCTGGCGCTGCTCGGGCTGTGCGCGGTGGGCGTGGTGGTGACGCACCGCCAGCGGCTGCTCGCGCTGGTGCTGCTGGGCGGCTGCGGGTTGATGGTGTCGATGGCGTTCCTGCGGTTCTCCGCGCCGGACCTGGCGCTGACGCAGATCTCGGTTGAGGTGGTGACGATCCTGCTGCTGGTGCTGGCGCTGTTCTACCTCCCGCGCGAGACGCCGGAGCGCGCCGGGGCTGCGCGCCGCGGGCGGGATGCGGTGCTGGCGCTCGGCGGTGGCACCTTGCTGGCAGTGGCGGCTTACGCCGTGATGACGCGGCCGTATGACCCGGTGTCTGCCTTCTACATCGACCAGTCCGTGCCCGGCGGCGGCGGGCACAACGTGGTCAACGTGCTGCTGGTGGATTTCCGGGGCTTCGACACCATGGGCGAGATCTGCGTGCTGCTGATTGCAGGGCTGGCGGTGCAGGCGCTGCTCAAGGGCATGCGGCTGGACACGCCGTCGGCAGCGCCCGATGGCCTGCCGTGGAGCAGCCAGGCGCATCCGCTGCTGCTGGCCATGCTGGCGCGGCTGATGCTGCCGCTGACGCTGCTGGTGGCGGTCTTTATCCTGCTGCGCGGGCACAACCTGCCGGGCGGCGGCTTTGTCGCGGCGCTGATCACATCGGTGGCGCTGCTGCTGCAGTACGTTGCCAGCGGCGTGCGCTGGACCGAAGCGCGCATTGCGCCGGACTATCGCGCCATTGCCGGCGGGGGCATTCTGCTGGCGGGTCTGACCGGACTGGGCAGCCTGGCCTTCGGCTATCCGTTCCTGACCACCGCCTTCGGGCATTTCCACATACCGGGCATCGGCGAGGTGGAACTGGCCACGGCGATGATCTTCGACCTGGGAGTCTTCTGCACCGTGACGGGAACCACGCTGGTGATCGTATCGCACCTGGGCGTGCGCAACCTGCCGCCGGCACAGGCCGCGGAGGACGCCTGATGGCCGCGCTCTACGCCATCACCATCGGCATCCTTGCCGCGGGCGGCATCTACCTGCTGCTGCGCGAGCGCGTCTTCACCGTGGTGCTGGGGCTGACGCTGCTGTCGTATGCGGTCAGCCTGTTCCTGCTGGGCATGGGGCGCCTGTCGATCGGGCGGCCGCCGGTGATCGTGGCGGGCGCCAGCTATGCCGATCCGCTGCCCCAGGCGCTGGTGCTGACCGCCATCGTGATCGCGTTCGGCATGACGGCGTTCGCGGTAGTGCTGGCGCTGCGCTCGCTGGGGCTTACCGGCAGCGACCATGTCGACGCCGCCGGCCAGCCCGACGAGCGCGCCGCCGATGGCGGCAAGCAGGATCCGCGGCCATGAACCACGCCGTGCTGCTGCCCATCCTGATCCCCATGTTTGCCGGTGCGCTGCTGACCGCGATGCCGGCCCAGCAGCTGCGCGCGCAGCGCATCGTCTGCGCCGCGGCCACGCTGTTGCTGGCGCCAGTGGCAGTGCACCTGCTGCGCCAGGCCGCTACCGGCGAGATCGTGGTCTACGCGATGGGCAACTGGTCGGCCCCGTTCGGCATCGTGCTGCAGCTGGACCGCACCGGTGCGATAATGCTGGCCCTGACCGTGGTGCTGGCCGTCGCCGCGCTGGCGGCGGCGGGAGAGGGCACGGCCCGGCAGGGCCGGCATTTCCATGCGCTGTTCCAGTTCCAGCTGATGGGCCTGAACGGCGCCTTCCTGGCGGGCGACCTGTTCAACCTGTTCGTCTTCTTCGAGATCCTGCTGATCGCGTCCTATGCCCTGCTGGTGCATGGGGCAGGGCGGGCGCGCATCGGCGCCGGGCTGCACTATGTGATCCTGAACCTGGTGGCGTCGTCATTCTTCCTGGTGGCGGTTGGCGTGCTGTACGGGCTGTCGGGCACGCTGAACATGGCGCACCTGGGCCTGCGCCTGGCCGGCTTGCCGGCCCAGGACCTGCCGCTTGCGGTGGCCGCCGGCGCCATGCTGATGCTGGTCTTTGCGCTGAAGGCGGCGCTGTTCCCGCTGTATTTCTGGCTGCCGCGCGCCTACGCCAGCGCCACCGGCCCGGTCGCGGCGCTGTTTGCCATCATGACCAAGGTCGGCATCTACGCGATGCTGCGTTGCGATGCGCTGATCTTCGGCGGCCCGCAAGGGCTGCTGGGACCGTTCCTGCATGACTGGGTGTTCTTGCTGGCGCTGATCACGCTCGCGGTCGGCGCGCTGGGCGCCGTCGCCGCCGGCACGCTGCGCGCGATGACCAGCTACCTGGTGGTGGCATCGGTCGGGTTGCTGGCCGCCTGCGTATCGATGCAGACGCAAGCCGGCTGGGCCGCGGCGATGTTCTACCTGCTCAGCACCACGCTGTGCACTGCCGCGCTGTTCCTGCTGGCCGACGCGCTGGAGCCGGAGCCTGGGCGCGAGGACGGGGCTCCGGTCAGTGCCTCGCGGCTGGCCGGGCTGCTGTACCTGGTGGGCGTAGTGGCAGCGGTGGGGCTGCCGCCGCTGTCGGGCTTCCTCGGCAAGGCCATGGTGCTGCGCGCGACCCCGCCGCCGTGGGTGCCGGCGCTGTGGTCCGCGGTGCTGGTGTCGGGCCTGCTGCTGCTGGTTGCCGTGTCCCGCACCGGCACGCGGCTGCTGTGGCGGCTGCCGCATGAGGCCGAGCACGTGCCGGAAGGGAATGAGTACTTAGACGAAGACCATCCCGGCGCGGCACGCGTGCGCGTGCGGCCCGATGCGCGCAAGCTGGCCTGCTGCGCACTGCTGCTGGCGGGCAATATCGCGCTGACGGCATGCGCGCGGCCGGTCAGCGACTATGTGGCCGACGCGGCGGCGCAGTTGCTGGACCGCGCCGCCTATCTCCGGGCAGTGCTGCCCGGGCAGCCGGGGTAAGCCATGCTGCAGCGTCTGCTTCCCCATCCGTGGCTGAGCCTGATCCTGATGATCATGTGGCTGTTGCTGACCAACAGCCTGGCCCCCGGGCACTGGTTGCTGGGGGCGCTGCTGGGCTGGGCCATCGGCCGGCTGGCCGACCGCTGGCTGGTGCTGGGCGCGTTCCGCCTGTCGCGGCCCGACCTGATCCTGCGGCTCAGCATCCATGTGCTGTTCGATATCGTGAAAGCCAACGTGGAAGTGGCCATCATGGTGCTGGGTCCCACCGCGCGCCTGCGCCCCGCCTTTATCGTGGTGCCGCTCGATGTCGAGCACGAGCTTGCCACCACCGCGCTGATCAGCATCGTCTCGCTCAGCCCCGGCACGCTGTGCGCAGAACTGAGCGACGACCGCCGCGCCTTGCTCGTGCACGTGCTGGACCTGGAGGAAGAGGCCGCGCTGGTCGAGCTCATCAAGTCGCGCTATGAAACCCCGCTCAAGGAGATCTTCCAATGCTTGCCATCGTGATACCGGTCTGCCTGGTGATCCTGGGCCTGGCCTTCCTGCTGACCCTGGCGCGGCTGCTGCGCGGACCCAGCCTGCCGGACCGCATCGTGGCGCTGGACACGCTGAATATCAACGCCATCGCGCTGATCGTGGTGCTAGGCATCAGCCTGGATTCGGCGCTGTTCTTCGAGGCCGCGCTGCTGATCGGGGTGATGGGCTTCGTCGGCACCGTGGCGCTGTCCAAGTACCTGCAGCGCGGCGACATCATCGAATACTAGGGAACGCCAGATGCTGCATCCTGTTGCGGAATTCATCGTGTGCGCGCTGCTGCTGGTGGGCAGCGTGTTCATGCTGGTCGGGGCGGTCGGGCTGTTCCGGCTGCCGGACTTCTTCATGCGGCTGCATGGGCCGACCAAGTCGACCACGCTGGGCGTGGGCGGGGTAGTGCTGGCCTCGGTGGCGTACTTCAGCTTCCGGGGCGATGCCAGCCTGCATGAACTGCTGGTGACCGCCTTCCTGTTCCTGACCGCGCCGATCAGTGCCCACATGCTGGCCAAGGCCGCGCTGCAGCGCCAGCTGCCGGTGGATCCGCGCACGCGCGGCAGCGGCTGGATGCCGCGCATCCGCGACTAGGTATGGCCGCGACGGTTTACTTTCGCCGCAATGTGTCCTACACCCAGTCAGGCGATGCCGGCATCTTCCACGCCAGGGCAGGGGGTTTCATGGACTTGCAACACTCGGACAAAGTCTTCGCGGGCGCGATTCCGGAAGTCTATGAGGCCCTGATGGTGCCGATGATCTTTGCGCCATACGCTGCCGACATGGCTGCCCGCATCGCCGCGCTGCAGCCGCGCCGGGTGCTGGAACTGGCCGCCGGCACCGGCGTGCTGACCCGGGAAATCGCCGGGCGGCTGCCGGCCGATACCCTGATCGTTGCCACCGACCTCAACGCGCCGATGCTGGCGCGGGCGGAGCAGGCCGGCACGAGCCGCCCGGTGCACTGGCGCGAGGCCGACGCCATGGCGCTGCCGTTCGCCGATGCCAGCTTCGATATGGTCGCCTGCCAGTTTGGCGTGATGTTCTTCCCCGAAAAGGGCCGCGCCTTCGCCGAAGCCCGCCGCGTGCTGGTGCCGGGCGGCACCCTGATCTTCAATGTCTGGGACCAGCTGGAATTCAACGCCTTTGCCCGCGATGTCACCGGGGCACTCGCCACGCTGTTTCCCGACGCACCGCCCGAGTTCATGGCCCGCGTACCGCATGGCTACCACAGCCAGGCCGCGATCGAGCAGGACCTGCGCCTTGGCGGATTCCAGTCCTCCCCGGTCTTTGAAACCGTCGCGGCAACCAGCCGCGCCAGCGCCGCCCGCATCCCGGCGGTGGCATTCTGCCAGGGCACGCCGCTGCGCGCCGACCTGGAGCGGCGCGGGCCGGATGCGCTCGGCCGGGCAACCGACCATTGCGAACAGGCGCTCCTGGAGGCTTATGGCGACGGGCCATTGGCCGGTCCGATGCAGGCGCACGTGGTGATGGTAACGGCGCCCGCCGGATAAAGCTGCCCGCCAGTTTGTCGCAGGTCATCGCTGGGCGTGCGCAAATCGCCGCTTGCGCCGATACTGTAGCCAGGCTCATGACGACTACAGGACCCTTGGGCGGTGGCCATGGACTCTATGATCATTTCCGCATCGGTGGCACTGGGCATCGGCCTGGCGATCGGGCTGGAGCGCGAGCGCAGCCAGGCAGCCGACGGCGGCGAGGTCGCCGCCGGGAAAGATCGTGGCATCCGTGGCGGGCGGCCTGCGCTTCACCGTGCCGGTCGCGATCGGATTGGTGCTGTCGACCAGCGCCACCTGGGCAGTGGCCTGGCTGCAGCGCTTGGATTGAGGCAGCATGCATGGTCGGCTACCATCAGCGCGGCGCGGTCCGGATTCCCCTGGCGCGCATTGTCGGACGATGACTACGATGCCCCTTGTACGCGTGCTCGCGATCGGTCTGCTGTTAGGTTTGCTGGCGGGATGCGATTTCCTGCGCGGCTACGCTGAGGGCGAATCCGAGGTCATGCGGGACTTCCGGGCCGGGGATCGTGCCGATGACCTCGGGGCGGCGCGCTTTGTCTTCGATGACTTCGGCGGCCTGAGCACCGATACCCTTGAGACCAATGCGCTACCGTGGAAGCTGGCAACGACCGCACTGCTGCTGGCCGGCGGCCCCAACGTTCCGGTCACTCAGGACGCCTTGCGCCGGGCCCTGCGCGAGTTTGGCTTCATCTATCCCGATGCGATCCGCAACTGGCCGCGCCAGCAACAGCCCAGGTTCGACAAGCCCCTGGGCGTGGTCAGCGGAGTGATCGGCCGGGATCTCCCGAAGATCCGCCTGGAAGTGTCCAACCTGGGATGCGCATCGTGCCATGCGGGCATCACCTACGACATGGACGGGCGTCCCACCAACGATGTCTGGCTGGGCCTGCCGAATACCTCCCTCAACCTCGATGCCTTCGTCACCGCGGTCTATCAGGCGGTGAAGCAGGTGAAATCCGATCCGGAAAAGCTCCTCTCCGCCATCCACCAGCTTTACCCCGAAACCAGCAACGAGGAACTGGATACCATCCGGAAATTCGTCTGGCCGCGGCTGGTAAAACGGGTGGCGGAACTCGAAGCCAGCGGTGACGAGCCGCTGCCGTTCAGCAACGGCGCGGCCGGCAGCACCAATGGGGTCGCGGCACTCAAGTTCCAGTTTCATCTGCTCTCGGCGGGCACGGCCGCCAGTGGTTCCACCTCGATTCCGGAACTGGGCTACCGCAGCCTGCGCTCATCGCTGCTCTATGACGGCGTCTATACCAGCAAGGGCGCGCCGCGCTTTGCGCCAGTGGCACCCGGTGCCGCCAACGATGCCGGGCGGCTGGCGCATATCGTGGCCTTCTTCACCGTGCCGACCATGGGCATGCCACCGGATCGCGCCGTCCGTGCGATTCCGCAGGTGGAAGACGTCATGCGGTTCATGGCGGGCTACACCCCGCCGCCGTTTCCGGGGCCGGTTGACCGCTCCCGCGCCGCGCGCGGCCGCGCCGTCTTTGATGCCAACTGCGCCCAGTGCCATGGCAGCTACAGCCAGGACCCAGAGCGCCCGCGCCTTGTCAGCTTCCCCAACCGGCTGGTGGCACAGGCGGATATCGGGACTGACCCGACGCGCTGGCAAGCAATCGATCCCGGCCTGCTGCAAGCCATCTCGCGCTCCGAGCTGGGCAGGCATATCGACGCGGCAAACACCAGTGGCTATGTCGCGCCCATCCTCTCCGGCGTGTGGGCGACGGCACCATACCTTCATAACGGCTCCGTGCCCACGCTCTGGCATCTCATGCATCCGCAGGCGCGGCCCAGGCGCTTCTGGGTCGGAGGCCATGCCCTGGACTACGGCAAGCTGGGCATCGCCGGCAGGCTCGATGCGGCCGGTACCTGGACCTATCCGGCCAGCTACCGGCCGTGGTCGAAACCCGTGCTCTACGACACGGCGACGGCGGGGCGCGACAACCGCGGCCACGAGAAGGAATTCTCGACCCTTGCCGAAAGCGACAAGGATGCGCTGCTGGAATTCCTGAAATTGCTCTAGCTGCCGTCAGGAATCCTGCAGCAGTTCCGCGACTGGGAGCCGGGCGCTTTGCGCAATGCCACGGTCCGGCACCGGCCCGAAGCGCATCACATTGACGAGCCGATTCCCCCGCGGCAAGCGCTGGCTTTCGGCAAGCATGGCGGCATGGCCAGGTGAATCGGCCAGCGCCGACATCGGCACGCCGGCAAAGCCCCTGGCAGTCATGGCCAGCCAGAACCGGTACCAGCGGCGCCCGATATCAAAGCTCGTGACCTCGGGTGCGGCATGGATCAGGACGATCCGCGCCGCGCTCTTCACTTTTGCGCTTTCCGATGTCAGCAGGCGGGTCAGCGAAAGCGCCGAGAGCAGCCGGAGCACACGAGGTCTCAGCGCAATTGACGCGCCCCAGGCTTCCCACCGCGACAGTGCCATGCATTCGGCCGAAAGCCCGTCGCGCGGCCAGCCTGGATCGTGCGGTGACAAGCGCAGCCAGTGGTAAAGCTCCTCGGCAAACCGCGGGTCATTCAATCCCGCAGCCGCGGCGTCGTCATACCATCTGGCGATTTGCGCCGTGCTGTTCTCGCTGGCCAGCGTGACGAACTCCGCGTGGGCCGCAGCGCATTCGCCCAACGACTTGATCTGCGCCGGGGTCGCACGGAGAAACTTGCCTCGATAGGCGCGGCGCGCGTCCACGAAGGCGGCAAGGGGATCCGGGCTTGCGCCGGATGTGATCAGGCCGGATGCGGCCGGGCGCAGACCCTGGGCAGCGGGAGGGTAGGGCAGGCCGGAGACCACGGGCTGCGTGAGCCCCAACCCGAGCGTCGACAACGCCATGGCCATGCCTTCCCAGGCCATGCCCAGGGCGATCTGGTTGTCCCGCCCGGTGGGGTCGCCCACGGACAGCCATCGCGCAGGGTCTTCAAACAGTTCAACCTTGTCGCCGGCAAAGCGCCAGCGCGCGGGCTGGATATTGTGCGCGCTGGGAGCGCGGCCAGCCTGTGCAAGCAGGGTGAGATGCTGATCGCGCGTGAGCATGTCGCTAGATGGCCTTTTTGAAGAGATGCAGCCGATGCAGTGGCCTGGCGCCCATCTTCTCCATTTGCTTCTGGCTGGCGCCATTCGAATCCGACACCCAGCTGATGCCCAGGTGCGAGTATCCGGCACCGCGCATCGCCGTGAGCAGATGGTGCAGCATGACGCCGTTGACGCCGCGGCTGTGGTAGTCCCTGCGCACGGAAAAGAAGATGATCGCCGCACGCTTGCGGCTGGCGCGGAACCTGATCAGATGCCAGAGCGTGGACAGCTTCAGGCGGAAGCCGGTGGCGCGCAGAAACGGGTTGAGATCCGGCACGCACAGCAGCACCCCGATCGGCTCCCCGTTGAAATAAGCGGTATAGGACAGCCGCTCGTCGATGATCCACATCATGCCGGCGCAGGGAAACAGGAATTCCTCCTCCGTCAGCGGCACGAACATCGGGTTGCCGGAGAAACCATCGTTCAGGACAGCGCATGCCTCCAGCAGGCGCCGGTCAAAGCCGCGCCGCCGGATCGGCTTGAATTGCCAGGCGGGATCATCCAGCAGCGCGCGTTGCTTGTTGCCGATCAACTGCTGCGGATCGTAGCTGCGCACGTCGAGCTCGAACGTGCGCATCGGAAAGAACGGCTCGAAGCCGCATGCCCGGAGCAGCCTGGCAATATGCGGCGGCGTGTATTCCTGGTAGGTGTATGGCGGATGCTCGAAGCCCTCGGTGACGATGCCGATCATCTGCGTGATCGTCAGGTTGAAGCTGCCAGCCAGTTCGTCACAGCCGTTGCGCTTCACCCAGGCCGCCGCCGCGTCGAGCAGCGCTTGCGCGACCTCCACGTCATCGACGCAGTCGAACATGCCGAAGCAGCCGCGCTTCTGAGCGTATTGCTGGTTGGATGCATCGTGGATATGGGCCAGGATACGGCCCACGATCCGCCCGTCCCGATGGGCGGTGAACCAGGTGCGGCGCGCAAACTGCCGGAACAGCGGGTTCTTCGCCGGGTCCAGCGCGCGCGCAAGATCCCCCTTCATCGGCGAGACAAAATGCGTATCACGGCCATAGCAGGCAAACGGCGCCTCGAAGAACGCGTCGAAATCGCCTTCACGCAGCACGGTTGTCATGCCGCCTCCCGCTGCCCGAGATGGCGCGCCAGCCGCAGGATCACCGCCGCGCGCAGCTCGCCGATCGCCGCGTTGGCGCCTTGCGGCAGGTTCAGCAGCACCACCTGCGCGGGCTGGCGCGCGATCAGCAGGGCATGGGTCATTTCATGGCGCTCGAGCAGGTCTACCAGCTGTTCCGCGGCCTCGACCCGATCGCCTTCCCGGATCCTGGTCCACGCCCTGGCGTCGCCGATCGACACGGGCTCCCGCCGCTTTCCGGCCAGGTCGAACAGCGCGTCGAGGGCGTAATCAGCAAGCTCCGTGTTGCCGAGCACCACATGGTCGGCGGTTTGCGGCAGGCGCCTGAGCGAATGCAGGAAACCCTCTGGCGTATCCAGCCGGGCATGGAGCAGCCAGCGCAGGAACGCGTTGCCATCACCGGCCAGCGAAACGGCGCGAATGCGGACAAAAATGGCCGTCAGCAGCACCCATGCAATGGCAACCGGCATGCTGCGCAGGCCCGCCTCGGCAAAGCCCGGGCCGGGCCCGCGCGAAGCCAGCGCCATCACGCTGGCCAGCACGACGGCGAAGAGCAGGGCGGCTGCGATATGCACCAGCAGCCCGCGCACGACCCGCCGCGATTCCGACAGGTTCAGGAACACATAGACGAATGCCAGCGCCCCGAGCGCCCCCAGGCGAACCGGCACATGGCCGAGCTCCTCGCGGAAGTCGGTGGCCGCGAGCGGGACGGCCAGGGCCACGACCACCACTACCGCCCGGGCCAGGCGTGCCTCGTTGTCGGACAGCTCGGCATCGCGCAGCCACAGCAGGAACCAGCCATTGCTTGCGGTCACCACGGCGAAGCAGCCAAGGAACATCAGCAGCAGCGGCGTATTGCCCGACAGATCGGTAAAGAGATTGATGACGAAGAACACCACCGACACGCCCAGCGCCAGCAGCTTAAGCCACAACGGGTGGTGGCGCCGCACCAGGTGCTCGGCAAACAGGGTCATGGCAATGGGCAACAGGGTTGCCGCTGCAAACACCAGTTGCGCCAGCAGCGTGCCGCCAATCAGCCAGGAAAAGCCCCGGACTGCCAGCAGTGCCGTCAGCACCCCGAACAGGAACAGGCCCGTGCCGGCCCCGGCCTCGCGCCGGGACCAAAGGAAATGCAGGCAGAGCCCGCAGCCCACCGCGCCGAGCCAGGTAACGGCGACATCGCTTGCCAGGGCGTCAATCACGCGTCAATCCTCATCTCGCATCAACCTCGCCATGAAGCGCCGTACCAGCGCGCGCACGGCCCATGCCGTCAGCGCATTGCGCGGTGTCTCGACACGCATGGTCCAGGGATTGAAGAAGTAGCCTCGCACACCGGCCAGCCGCCGCCGACCGAGCACCAGCTTGATCACCTCGAACGCCATCAGGTTGCCGGTGGTGATCACCATCGGCGCAAACGACATGCGCTTGCGCTTGCCGGTCAGCAGGTCCTTGGCGATGCCAAGCTCAACATGCCGGACCGAACTCGAGTTGACCATCACATATTCCAGTTCCTTGCCCAGGCATTCCTGCCTGAGCTCCGGCGTCAGGGACTTCCAGTCAATGCCGGCCGTGGGATAGGAAAGACGCTCCTCGGGCCTGGGATCTTGCGGACGAACAACCGTGACGGAGGGCAGGGGAGCGGTATAGGCGTCGATGACGGTCGCACCATGCTCCCGCGCCTTGCGATAGAGCGCGATGCTCGCGGCCATGTCATCCATGCCGTTGACCACGATCTTGTAACGGCTCAGCAGGTCATCGAGCTTGTCGGTCCACTCCGCGCCGAAGGTTTCGATGGCAAGTTCCGGGTTGATGCGCCGGATCTGCGCCACGGTGGCCTCGACCTTGTTCACGCCAACGGTATCCAGGCTGGCAAACACCTGGCGGTTCAGGTTCGACACGTCGAACGCATCGAAGTCCGCCAGCGCAAAGACGCCAATGCCCACCCGTGCCAGCGCCTGCAGGCAGGCGCCGCCCATGCCGCCGACGCCACAGATCAGCACCCGTGCATTGCGCAATTGCTGCTGTTCCGCGTCGGTCACGAAACCGATGTTGCGGGTCGTGAATTCCTCGTAGGAGAAGGGTGGAATCATTGACTCTTCCTAGCGCGCAGGTCTCCCAGCGGCTCGCGCGGATTCAGCCAGTGGAACAATGGCAGGACGATCCGACCGACAGCCAGGAACGCAATCTGATAAAGGATGGCGGGCAACGAGTCCCGAGGCACTTCCCGCAACAGGTATTTCCGCGCGCTGGCCAGGTCCAGGCAGGCGACCTGCAGGAAATCGTCGCCGCGCTGGTAATCGAGTTCCCGCCGGCAGAGTTCGTTGGCGCGCTCGTCCCGATGCTTCGGCGCCTGCTCGAACGTTTTCTTGAGATTGTCCGAGCCGCCGGTATAGGCATCGGTAATCACGAACCGCGTCTCGTCAAATCCCGCCGCCCCGTCAACGCCAAAGACATGCCGATGCGATTTCATGATCTCGCGGGCCACGCTCAGGTGTTCAAAGCTGCGCCGCGACGGCTCAAAGGGATTGGGATAGGCCGTGACAAAGACCTCGGCGACCTTGCCGATAATGGCCGGCACCTGCGTCACATTGCTGATCCAGATCGGGCGCAGGCCGCGGCGGAAGAAAAGCAGGATGCAGGTAAGCCCGTACAGCACCCAGGACAGTCCTTGCGTGCGATAGCCCGGATCAACCATCACCAGCCCAAGGTGAATCGCCTCGACCGGGCGGGCCTTGACCTCGATCGGCATGACCGACAGCGCATTGAACGCAATCGGCTGGCCGCTGTCCCGGTCATAAAGCAGCGTGATCACGGCCCGCCGCAGCCTTTCAGGATCGCCGGAAAGCACCCCGTAATCGAGGTCCTTGCCGATTCCCCGCTGCACGATGCCGCGCATCTCGGCCAGCATGGCCTCAAGCTGCCGGGCATCCATCCACAAGCCAGGCCGCTCGACGACCCGGATCCGCACAGACCGGCTGGCCTTCAGGCTCAGGTCCAGGTAGCGCAGCCGCCGTCGAAAATGCCCGATGAATTTGAACATGCAGGTTTGGCTGATGCCTTGTTCTTGTGTGCCGGACTGAAGGGCAAGCGTGGCTTGGAGCATATAACAGCCAGTCTGTGGTGTCACGGGCATGGTCACGGGAAGAAAGCCGACAGCAGGTCAGTTTTGGGCAAGGGGTATGACATGTCTAATTCGGGTCATGCCAAGATAAAGCCAATCCGCTATCACAAGCCCTGTGGTTATATAGAAAGAAACGAACCGCTTCATTCC
>NZ_JBYTAG010000063.1:0-42651 GCF_058787995.1 Cupriavidus sp. FW305-27 | reverse complement strand
CGCCCACCCCTTTCCCCGCGTGCTCAACAAGAGCCTGAACTTCGTGGTGGAATTGTCCGGCAAGGACGCCTTCGGCCGCGAGGCCGACCTGGCCATCGTGCAGGCGCCGCGCGCGCTGCCGCGCGTGGTAAAGATGCCGGAGAAGCTGTCGGGCTACCCGTATGGCTTTGTGATGCTGTCGTCCTTCATGCAGGGCTTCGTGCATGAGCTGTTCCCGGCGATTGCCGTGCACGGCTGCTACCAGTTCCGCGTCACGCGCAACTCCGACCTGTTCGTCTCGGAAGACGAGATCACCGACCTGCGCGAGGCGCTGCAGGGCGAGCTGCCCACGCGCCATTTCGGCGACACGGTGCGCCTGGAAGTCTCGTCGGACACGCCGGCACCGCTGGCACGCCGGCTGCTGCTGGAATCGGGCCTCGCCGAGCAGGACCTGTATCGTGTTTCCGGCCCGGTGAACCTGGTGCGGCTGATGCAGATCCCCGACATGGTGGACCGGCCCGCGCTGAAGTTTGCGCCATATGTGCCCGCGCCGGTCAAGGCCTTCTCCGCCGGCGCGTCAATGTTCGACGTGATGCGCCAGCAGGACGTGTTGCTGCACCACCCGTACGAGAGCTTCAGTTCCGTGCTCGACCTGCTGCAGCTGGCCGCGGCCGACCCCAACGTGGTCGCGATCAAGCAGACCGTCTATCGCACCGGCAATGAGTCGCTGGTGATGGAAGCACTGATGACTGCCGCGCGCAACGGCAAGGAAGTGACCGTGGTGGTGGAGCTGCTGGCGCGCTTTGACGAGGAAACCAACATCAACTGGGCCGAGCGCCTGGAATCCGCGGGCGCACACGTGATCTACGGCGTGGTCGGCCACAAGTGCCACGCCAAGATGCTGCTGATCGTGCGGCGCGAGCCCACCGGCCCCAAGGCCAAGCAGGTCAAGCTGCGGCGCTACGCCCACCTCGGCACCGGCAACTACCATCCGCGCACCGCCCGCCTCTACACCGACTTCGGCCTGCTGACGGCCAACGAGGAGATCTGCGAAGACGTGCATCACGTGTTCCAGCTGCTGACCGGCACCGCCGGCACCATCCGGCTGAACCACCTGTGGCAGTCGCCCTTCACCATGCAGAGCAACCTGGTCGACCATATCCGCGCCGAGGCCCGCAACGCGCGCGCCGGCAAGCCCGCGCGCATCATCGCCAAGATGAACGCGCTGCTGGAGCCATCGATCATCGACGAGCTGTACAAGGCCTCGCGCGCGGGGGTGAAGATCGACCTGATCGTGCGCGGCGTGTGTGCGCTGATGCCGGGCGTGCCGGGCATGTCCGAGAACATCTCGGTGCGCTCGATCATCGGCCGCTTCCTGGAACACCACCGGGTCTACTACTTCTACGCCGGCGGCGAAGAGGTGCTGTACCTGTCCAGCGCCGACTGGATGGACCGCAACCTGTTCCGCCGCGTGGAAGTTGCCTTCCCGGTGCTGGACAAGGCGCTGAAGGCACGCGTCATCAAGGAAAGCCTGCAGGTGCACCTGCGCGACAACGCCTCGGCGTGGATCATGCAGCCGGACGGCAACTATGCACGCAAGCAGACGCGCTCGAAGCGTCCACATGTGAGTCAGAACGATATGCTGGTGATGTTTGGGGGGATGCCCTGAGCGGGCTTCTGTTGCCCACCCTGCGCCAGGAGCCGAGGAGGCTTCCCTGAGGCATAACATGCAAAACCCCGCCGCGGCGGGGTTTTCCTTTACGGGTCAGGCGGCGCGCCGCGAGGTGTCCGGCGACTGCGGCGGCGCGGTCGGGCCGCTGCCTGGCGCTGGCATGTCCGCGCCCTCCCCGGCCGAACGCAGGCTGCGTTCAAGCGGGAAGATCACGCGGAACACGCTGCCCCGGCCCTCTTCGCTGGTCACGCGCAGGTCCGCATGGTGGCGTGACAGCACGTGCTTGACGATGGCCAGCCCCAGCCCGGTGCCGCCGGTGTCGCGCGAGCGGCTGCGGTCCACGCGGTAGAAGCGCTCGGTCAGCCGGGGAATATGCTCGGGAGCGATGCCCAGGCCGGTATCGGCCACCGAGAACACGGCATGACCCTCTTCCCAGGCCAGCCTGATGGTGATGCGCCCCCCGTCCGGCGTGTAGCGCACGGCGTTCGACACCAGGTTGCCCAGCGCCGACAGCAGTTCGGTCTCGGCGCCACGCATGCCGACGGTCGGGTCGATCTCGGCCGAGACCTGGTGCCGTCCCTGCGACAGCGCCTCGGCGTCGTGGGTCAGGTGCGCCACCATGGCACGGATCGGCACGATGTCATTGCCGGGCGGCTGCGCATCGCTTTCCAGCTTGGCCAGCGCCAGCAGGTCTTCGACGATGCTCTGCATGCGCACCGACTGCGCCAGCATCATGTCGATGTAGCGGCGCCGGTCGTCTTCCGACACCGGCAGGTCGCGCACGGTTTCCAGGAAGCCGGTCAGCACCGTCAGCGGCGTCTTCAGTTCGTGCGACACGTTGGCAACGAAGTCGCGCCGCATCGCCTCGGTGTTTTCGAGCTTGGTGATGTCCTGCGTGATCACCAGCTTGCGGTTGTCGCCATAGGGCAGGATCTGCACCGCGATCACGCTGTGCTTGTGCTCGCCCATGTCGCGCATCACCAGTGGGTCATCGAAGCGCTGCCGGGTCAGGTAGTGGACGAACTCGGGGCGGCGGATCAGGTGGGTGATGCGCTGGCGCACGTCGCGCCGCGCGTTCAGGCCGAAATGCTGCTCGGCCACGTCGTTGCACCACTCGATCTGGTCGGCGTCGTCCAGCATCAGCACGCCGTTGGGCGAAGCCTGGATGGCCTGGATAAAGCGCGTGTGCTGCTGCTCGACCTGCAGCACCTGGGTGCGCCAGCGCTTGACCAGCCGGTGCAGCCGGTAATACACCTCGCCCCAAAGCCCGAGTGCACTGGGGATCTCGCCGTAGACCGGCGCATCAAGCACCTTCCACAGGCGGTTGATCTGGTACAGGTAGTAGAACAGCAGCCCGAGCAGCGATACGCATGCCAGCGCCAGCGCCGGCACCGGGCCCACGGCCAGGTAAACACCGGCGGACAGCACCAGCAGGCTGATCAGGATGGCCACGGAACGGGCCCAGATGACATTCATGCGCAGGGTTCAGGCTCGCAGCCACGGAAGGCTGCAGGGTTGCGACGGAGTGTGCCACGAATGCGCCGCGCCCTGCCAGCAGCGTGGGCTCTGGCAGGGCAGCACGTCGAGCCGCCCTCCCATGTCCGGCGCGTCAGGCGCCGGGCGTGCGCGCCAGGCGGTAGCCACTGCCGCGCACGGTTTCGATCATATTGCTGTAGCCGCCGGGGGTGAGCGCGGCGCGCAGGCGCTTGATATGGACGTCGACGGTACGCTCCTCGACAAAGACATGGTCGCCCCAGACCTGGTCGAGCAGTTGCGAGCGGCTGTGCACGCGCTCCGGATGCGTCATCAGGAAGTGCAGCAGGCGGAACTCGGTCGGACCCAGCTCCAGCTTGATCGCGCCGCTGTCGTCCTGGCCGGTGACACGGTGCGTGGCCGGGTCCAGGCGCAGGCCGTTGATGGCCACCACATCGTCGGTCAGCTGCGGCGCACGGCGGCGCAGCACCGCCTTGATCCGCGCCAGCAGTTCCTTGGGCGAGAACGGCTTGGTGACGTAGTCGTCGGCGCCGGCCTCAAGCCCCATCACCTTGTCCTGCTCCTCGCCGCGGGCGGTCAGCATGATGATGGGGATCTGGCGGGTGCGGTCGTTGGCCCGCAACTCCTTGGCGAAGTTCGCGCCCGACTTGCCCGGGAGCATCCAGTCGAGCAGCACCAGGTCGGGCAGCACATCGCTCATCAGCGACAGCGCCTGCTCGGCGTTGTAGGCCCGAATCGGATAGTGCCCCGCGTGCTGCAGGTTCACGGCGATCAGTTCGGCGATCGCCGGTTCGTCTTCGACAACGAGAATACTGCTTGGCATGTAATTGTTCTCCGTGGGCGGCTGAGTTCAGCTCAGCGCTTCGCGCTCCATGTCCTCGCGCGAGACATGGCGGACGTCCGTCCCCTTGACAATGTAAATGATAAATTCCGCGATGTTCTTGGCGTGATCGCCAATGCGCTCCACCGCCTTGGCGATGAACAGGAAATCCAGCGCGACCGAGATCGTACGCGGGTCTTCCATCATGTACGTGATCAGCTTGCGCACGAAGCCGCGGAATTCCTCGTCGATGGCCTTGTCGTCCTTGACGATGCGCGCCGCCGCCACGGTGTCCAGGCGCGCAAAGGCGTCCAGCGCCTGGCGCAGCAGCGAGATCGCCATCTCGCCCGAGAGCTTGACCTCGGCGTAATTGATGCTGTGCGCCGACGCGTCTTCCATGATGTGCTTGGTGCGCTTGGCGATCTTCTCGGCCTCGTCGCCGGCGCGCTCCAGGTTGGTGATGGTCTTGGAGATGGCCATCACCAGGCGCAGGTCGCGCGCGGTCGGCTGGCGCCGGGCAATGATGTTGCCGCAGTCGGCATCGATCTCGACTTCCAGCGCGTTGAGCTGGATCTCCCGGGCGATGACCTGGTCGGCGGTCTCGCCATCGAAGTCGGACAGCGCGCGCATGGCGAGCTCGATCTGCGACTCGACCAGGCCGCCCATCTGCAGCAGCTTGGTGTTGATCGCGTTGAGGTCGGCGTCGAACTGGGTCGACAGGTGCTTGTCTGGCATGGGATTCTCCTGGCCGCTTATGGATATGCTACGCCCTGCGGTAACGATCAGCCGAACCGGCCGGTAATGTAGTCTTCCGTTTCCTTGCGGTGCGGCTTGATGAAGATCTTCTCGGTCTCGCCGAACTCGATCAGTTCGCCCAGGTACATGTAGGCGGTGTAGTCCGAGCAGCGCGCCGCCTGCTGCATGTTGTGGGTAACGATCACGACCGTGTACTCGTCCTTCAGCTCCGCGATCAGTTCCTCGATGCGGCCGGTGGAAATCGGATCGAGTGCCGAGCACGGCTCGTCCAGCAGCAGCACTTCCGGGCGGATGGCAATGCCGCGCGCGATGCACAGGCGCTGCTGCTGGCCGCCGGACAGGCCGTAGCCGGACTGATGCAGCTTGTCCTTGGCCTCGTTCCACAGCGCCGCCTTGGTCAGCGCCCATTCCACGCGGTCGTCCATCTCCGAGCGCGACAGCTTCTCGAACAGGCGCACGCCGAAGGCGATGTTGTCGTAGATCGACATCGGGAACGGTGTCGGCTTCTGGAACACCATGCCGACCTTGGCGCGCAGCAGCGCGATGTCCTGGCGCGCGGTCAGCAGGTTGTCGCCGTCCATGTTGATCTCACCCTCGGCGCGCTGCTCGGGATACAGCGCATACATCTTGTTGAAGGTGCGCAGCAGCGTCGACTTGCCGCAGCCCGACGGTCCGATGAAGGCCGTGACCTTGCGGTCGGGGATCGACATGTTGATGTCCTTCAGCGCATGGAACTGGCCGTAGTAGAAGTTCAGGTTGCGCACGTCGATCTTGGCGCGTACCGAATCGGGAATGTCGATGACGGTGGAGGTCATTGCGTTTCTCGCTTGCAGTCTTTGGGCGGGACGGTTTGCGTGGTCCGGCCGCTTATTTCTTGAACAGGATGCGCGCCAGGATATTCAGGGCCAGCACGCCGATCGTAATCAGGAACACACCCGCCCAGGCCAGTTGCTGCCATTCGGTGAACGGGCTCATGGCAAAGCGGAAGATCGTCACCGGCAGGTTGGCCATCGGCTTGTTCAGGTCGCTGGTCCAGAACTGATTGGACAGCGCGGTGAACAGCAGCGGCGCGGTCTCGCCGGCGATACGGGCGACGGCCAGCAACACCCCGGTCACAATGCCGGCGTAGGATGACTTCACCGTGATCGACAGCACCATCTTCCACTTGGGCGTGCCGAGTGCGAAGGCCGCCTCGCGCAGCGCGTTGGGCACCAGGTTCAGCATGTTCTCGGTGGTGCGCACCACGATCGGCACCTGCAGCAGCGCCAGCGCGCAGATCCCGGCCCAGCCCGAGAAGTGGCCCATGCGGGTCACCACCAGCGCGTAGACAAAGAGGCCGATCACAATCGACGGCGCCGACAGCAGGATGTCGTTGATAAAGCGGATAAAGCTGGCCAGCGGCGAGCTCTTGCCGTACTCGGCCAGGTAGATGCCGGCCAGGATGCCCAGCGGCGTGCCGAACAGCGTGGCCATGCCGACCATCACGAAGCTGCCGAAGATGGCGTTGGCCAGGCCGCCGCCAGCGGTATTCGGCGCCGGGGTCATCTGCGTGAACAGGTCCAGCGACAGGCCGCCCACGCCCAGCGTGACGGTGGTCCACAGGATCCACGCCAGCCAGAACAGGCCGAAGCCCATCGCCACCAGCGAGGCGGTCAGTGCATACAGGTTGGTGCGGCGGCGGCGCGCCTGCAGCCGGGTGCGAATAGCATCCGCGTCGGCACGGACCGCCGGGATCGATGCGGTTGACACAGCTTGACTCGCGCTCATTTGGTTCCCTCATTCTTTGCCAGTCGCAGCAGCAGCAGCTTGGACAGCGCCAGCACCACGAAGGTAATGAAGAACAGGATCAGGCCCAGTTCCATCAGCGCCGCGGTGTGCAGGCCGGCGCCGGCTTCGGCGAATTCGTTGGCGAGCGCCGAGGTGATGCTGTTGCCCGGCGAGAACAGCGAGGCGCTGTCCAGCAGGTTGGTGTTGCCGATCACGAAGGTGACGGCCATGGTCTCGCCCAGTGCGCGGCCCAGGCCCAGCATCACGCCGCCGATGACACCGGCGCGGGTGTAGGGCAGCACCACGTTCCACATCACTTCCCAGGTGGTGCAGCCCACGCCGTAGGCCGATTCCTTGAGCAGCACCGGGGTGACTTCAAACACGTCGCGCATCACCGAAGCGATGTACGGGATGATCATGATCGCCAGGATCACGCCCGCGCACAGCAGGCCGATGCCCAGCGGCGCGCCCTGGAACAGCTTGCCGACCACCGGCAGCTGGCCCACCGTGGCGGCCAGGGGCTTCTGGAAATACTCGCCGAAGATCGGCGCGAACACGAGCAGGCCCCACATGCCGTAGACGATCGACGGCACCGCGGCGAGCAGTTCGATGGCCGTGCCCAGCGGGCGGCGCAGCCAGGCCGGCGACAGCTCGGTCAGGAACAGCGCGATGCCGAAGCTCACCGGCACCGCGATGATCAGCGCGATCAGCGAGGTCACGATGGTGCCGTAGATGGGCACCAGCGCGCCATAGACATCGGCGGGAGGATCCCACTCCGCGGTCCACAGGAAGCGCGCACCGAAGGTCTGGATCGACGGCCAGGCGCTGATCGCGAGCGAGACGATGATGCCGCCCAGCAGCAGCAGGGTCACGATCGCGGCGCCCCGCGTCAGGCCGCCGAACAGGATGTCGCCCATGCGGCTCGGGGGCTGGACGTTGCGGATCTCGGAGGGGGTAGTCGCCATGTCGGGAATTCAGGGTGGATCGCAGCTCCCGCCTGGGCGGGAGCCTGGTGTCCGGGCCAGTTTCGGGCAGCCCGGCCACCGGCCCCGCACTCGCGCGGGGCCGGCGATGCCGTCAGGATCAGTACAGCGCCTTGCCCGAGGCGTCCTTGACGCTGGTCTTCCAGGTCGAACGGATCTGGTTCACAACGTTTTCCGGCAGCGGCACGTAGTCAAGGTCGGCGGCCATGTTGGCGCCGCTCTTGTAGGCCCAGTCGAAGAACTTCAGCACTTCGGCACCCTGCGCGGCCTTTTCCTGGTTCTTGTGGACCAGGATGAAGGTGGCGCCGGCGATCGGCCAGGCTTCCTTGCCCGGCTGGTTGGTCAAGATCTGGTAGTAGGTCTTGCTCCAGTCCGCACCGGCGGCGGCAGCCTTGAAGGCATCGTCGCCCGGCTTGACCACGGCACCCGACGCGTTCTTCATGTTCACGTGGGTCATCTTGTTCTGCTTGGCGTAGGCGTACTCGACGTAGCCGATGGCGCCGTTCAGGCGCTGCACGAAGGCGGCGACGCCCTCGTTGCCCTTGCCGCCGGTGCCGCCGCCCGGCCAGTTGACCGTGGTGCCCTCGCCCACCGCGCTCTTCCAGTCCGGGCTGACCTTGGACAGGTAGTTGGTGAAGATGAAGGTAGTGCCCGAACCGTCGGCGCGGCGCACCGGCAGGATGTCCTGGCTCGGCAGCTTGGCTTGCGGGTTCAGCGCCTTGATCGCGGGGTCATCCCACTTCTTGATCTTGCCCAGGTAGATATTGGCCAGCACTTCGCCCGTGATGGTCAGATCGCCCGGCTTTACGCCCTGCAGGTTGATCACCGGCACCACGCCGCCGATCACGGTCGGGAACTGGACCAGGCCCTGCTTGTTCAGGTCCTCGTCCTTCAGCGGCGCGTCCGAGGCACCGAAATCGACCGTCTTGGCGCCGATCTGCTTGATCCCGCCCGACGAGCCGATGGATTGATAGTTGACCTTATTACCCGTTGCTTTTTGGTATGCGTCGGCCCACTTGGAATACACGGGCGCCGGGAAAGAAGCGCCTGCACCGGTAATTTCCGCCGCGAACGCAGTACCCGCCACCACCATCGAAACGATGCCTGCCACGGCAGTCTTGACCAGCTTCATATGTCCTCCAGAGAACATTGGTTGGGAATGACAAATTTTTGACAAGACGAACTCTATGCTCCCTGTATGACAATTCCGTGACATCTTTAAATCTTCTTGGAACCGGCCTCCAGCAAGGGATCGCCGCGGCCATCCGGCAATCATGGTGACGCAATATGACGGCGGTTAATTGCGTTATGGAATAAAAAAACGCCGGGACTGGCCCGGCGTTCCTGGTCAGGGGGCGGCGCATCAGGCGCCCAAGGCATCGGCCAGCCGCCTGGCCGCGCGCTCGGCCATTTCAGCCTGCTCGGCCTCGACCATCACGCGCACCACCGGCTCGGTGCCGGAGGCACGGATCAGCACCCGGCCGCGCCCCTCCAGTTCAGGCTCGACCGCCGCGCGCGCGGCCTGCAGGCCGGCATGCGACTGCCAGTCGAAGCCTTTCTGCACGCGCACGTTGATGAGCGTCTGCGGGAACAGCCTTACGCCCTCGAGCAACTGCGCCAGAGTCTTGCCGCTGCGGCGCAGCGCGGCCAGCACCTGCAGCGCCGACACGATGCCGTCGCCGGTGCTGTGGCGGTCCAGGCACAGCAGGTGGCCGGAGCCCTCGCCGCCCAGAGTCCAGCTGCGCTTGTTCAACTCTTCCAGCACATAGCGGTCACCCACCTTGGCGCGCACGAATTCCACGCCCTGGCGCTTGAGCGCGAGCTCCACCGCCATATTGGTCATCAGCGTGCCCACGGCACCCGGCACCGCCTGGCCAGCGGCCTGGCGGTCGCGCACGATCAGATACAGCAGTTCGTCGCCGTTGTAGAGACGGCCGTCGGCATCCACCACCTGCAAGCGGTCGGCGTCGCCGTCAAAGGCCAGGCCCAGGTCAGCGCCATGGGCCTTGACCGCCTCAACCAGCTTGGCCGGCGCGGTGGCGCCGTAGCCGTCGTTGATATTGCGGCCGTCCGGCTGGTTGCCGATCGAAACCACGTCGGCGCCCAGCTCATGGAACACGTGCGGCGCGATGTGGTAGGCGGCGCCATGGGCGCAGTCGACCACCAGTTTCAGGCCGTACAGGTCCTGCTCATGCGGGAAGGTGCTCTTGCAGAACTCGATATAGCGGCCGGGCGCATCGTTGATGCGGCGCGCGCGGCCCAGGTCATCGGACGGCGCGCACACCATCGGCTCTTCGATGGCAGCCTCGATCTCTGCCTCGACCGCATCGGGCAGCTTGTCGCCGTCGGCCGAAAAGAACTTGATGCCGTTGTCGTAGTAGGGATTGTGGCTGGCCGAGATCACCACGCCGGCGGACAGCCGCAGCGCCCGCGTCAGATAGGCGATGCCCGGCGTCGGCAGCGGGCCGGTCAGCAGCACGTGCACGCCGGCCGAGGTGAAGCCGGCTTCCAGCGCCGCTTCCAGCATATAGCCGGAAATGCGCGTGTCCTTGCCGATCAGCACGGTCGGCTTGCCTTGCCCGGTCTTGGCGCCGTGGGCCAGCACCTTGCCGGCCGCATGGCCCAGGCGCATCACGAAGTCCGGCGTGATCGGCGCCTCGCCGACCCTGCCCCGCACGCCATCTGTCCCGAAATACTTGCGTGTCATTCGCTGATTCCCTTTCTTTACTCTGATCGTTGTTCTGCCTGCGGTGGCCGCGGCTGGTTCAGGCCGCGCCAACGGACTCGTTGCGCACCGCCCACCAGGTCTTCACGGCGTCCACCGTCTGCTCCACATCATGCACGCGCACAATAAATGCTCCGCGCTCCAGCGCACACACCGCGGCGGCAATGCTGGCGGCAACACGCTGCTGCGGCGGCCGGCCACCAAGGACCGCGCCCAGCGTGGACTTGCGCGAGATGCCAGCCAGCACCGGCAGGCCCTCAAGCGCCAGCCGCGGCAGTTGGCCGAGCAGGCGCAGATTATGATCGGGTGTCTTGCCGAAGCCAAACCCCGGATCGAGGGAGATGCGCGCATCGTCGATGCCGGCAGCGCGCAGCACGGCAATGCGCTCGGCAAGGAACCCGGCCACCTCGGCGACCACGTCATCGTAGTGCGGGTCTTCCTGCATGGTCTGCGGATCGCGCTGCATATGCATCACGCACAGGCCCGCCTGCCCCGCCGCCACGGCCTCGACCGCGCCCGGCATGCGGAAACCCCAGATATCGTTGATGAGATCGGCTCCGGCCGCAAGCGCGGCGCGCATGACCTCGGGCTTGTAGGTATCGACCGAAAGCGGCTTGCCGCAGTCGCGCAGTGCTTCCACCACCGGGATCACGCGCGCCAGTTCGTCTTCCAGCGGCAGCGCCGCCGAACCGGGCCGGCTGGATTCCCCGCCGATGTCGATGATGTCCACGCCCTCGGCGATCATCTGCCCGGCATGGCGCAGCGCCGCGTCCCGGCTGGCATGCTGGCCGCCATCCGAGAAGGAATCGGGCGTGACGTTGAGGATACCCATCACCAGCGGGCGCTGGTCCAGGGCAAAGCGAAAACGGCCGCACTGGAAATACCTGGTCTGAGAAGTCTGCTGCAAGGTAGGAATGCTTGATTCAATCCGGGCGCGGCAGATGCCGCGCAAAAGGAAAAGCCGGTGCACCAGGCACCGGCTTCAGGGACAGGCACACTACACAGCCATCACTACGGCGTCGTCTGTGGACGAACCAGGATCAGGCCGTGGCGGGCGCGTTGGTCGGCGCCACCGGCGACCCGCCCGGAGGCGTGCTGCCGCCGCCGTTCGGGCCCGACGCGCTGCGCGGCGGACGCGGCGGCTTGCCGGCCATGATGTCGTTGACCTGGTCGGCATCGATGGTTTCCCATTCCATCAGCGCGTTGGTCATGGCTTCGACCTTGTCGCGGTTCTCTTCGAGCAGGCGCTTGGCCAGCGCGTATTGCTCGTCGATGATGCGGCGGATCTCGGCGTCGACCTTCTGCTGCGTGGCTTCCGACACCGTCTTCGACGACAGCTTGCCGAACATGCCATCCTGCTCGGTATCCACGTAGACCATGGCACCCAGCGAATCGCTCATGCCGAAGCGGGTCACCATGTCGCGGGCGAGCTTGGTGGCGCGCTCGAAGTCGTTGGAAGCACCGGTGCTCATGGCGTTGAGGAAGACCTCTTCCGCCGCACGGCCGCCGAAGAGGATGGCAACCTCTTCCAGCATGCTGTCCTTGTACTTCGAATACTTGTCATGCTCCGGCAGCTGCCAGGTCACACCCAGCGCCCAGCCACGCGGCATGATGGTGACCTTGTGCACCGGGTCAGCCTTGGGCAGCAGCTTGGCCACTACCGCATGGCCCGACTCATGGTAAGCCGTGGCCCGGCGCTCTTCTTCGCGCATGACCGTCGACTTGCGCTCCGGACCCATGTAGATCTTGTCCTTGGCGTCCTCGAAGTCCTGCATGTCGACCACGCGCTTGCTCCGGCGGGCGGCAAACAGTGCGGCTTCGTTGACCAGGTTGGCCAGGTCCGCGCCCGAGAAGCCCGGGGTGCCGCGCGCGATGATCGAGGCGTCGACATCGTTGCCGATCGGCACCTTGCGCATATGGACCTTCAGGATCTGCTCGCGGCCGCGGATGTCCGGCAGGCCCACGTAGACCTGGCGGTCGAAACGGCCCGGACGCAGCAGCGCCTTGTCCAGCACGTCGGCACGGTTGGTCGCGGCGATCACGATCACGCCCGAGTTGGCCTCGAAGCCGTCCATCTCGACCAGCATCTGGTTCAGGGTCTGCTCGCGCTCGTCGTTGCCGCCGCCCATGCCGGCGCCACGATGGCGGCCGACCGCGTCGATTTCATCGATGAACACGATGCAGGGTGCCTGCTTCTTGGCGTTCTCGAACATGTCGCGCACGCGGGCCGCGCCCACGCCGACGAACATTTCCACAAAGTCGGAACCCGAGATGCTGAAGAACGGCACCTTGGCCTCGCCGGCAATGGCGCGCGCCAGCAGCGTCTTGCCGGTACCCGGAGGGCCTACCAGCAGCACGCCGCGCGGGATGCGCCCGCCCAGCTTCTGGAATTTCTGCGGGTCCTTCAGGAAGTCGACCAGCTCGACCACTTCTTCCTTGGACTCGTCGCAGCCGGCGACGTCCTGGAACGTGACGGCGTTCTGGTTCTCGTCGATCAGGCGCGCACGCGACTTGCCGAATGAGAAAGCGCCGCCTTTGCCGCCCCCCTGCATCTGGCGCATCATGTAGAACCAGAACACGATGATCAGCAGGGTCGGCCCGAGGTAATACAGGGCCTGCACCAGCACGTTGGGTTCGTCGTCCGCCTTGCCGGTCACCTGGACGCCGTACTTCATCAGGTCGCCGACCATCCAGATGTCGCCCGGCGAGATGATGGTGTACTTGGCGCCTTCCTTAGGCGAGACCACCAGGTTGCGGCCCTGCACGTCGACACGCGACACCTTGCCATTCTTGGCGTCATCCATGAACTGCGAATAGGTGACGCTGTCCTGCGCACGGGGCTTGTCGAACTGCTTGAAGACGGTAAACAACACCAGCGCGATTACGAGCCAGATTGCCGCCTTTTGAAACAGGTTGTTATTCAAGGCCGAACTCCTTTGCAATTGCCTTGCCAACGGATAGCTGCATTGTAATGCAGCGCCCGCCCTCGGGGGGAAACAGAGAAACTATGATGCCGATAGCACCGGGTGGGGCACTTTCCACGCTTCTTTTTTCGCCCTGGCTTGTATCGAGACCGGTCAATCCACTGCCTTGAGGTAGCGCCCAAGGATAAAGGTTTCGGAAGACTTGTCGCGAGACGCCTTGGGCTTGCGTTTCGCAACCACTTTGAAATGCCGTTTGAACTTCTCCACGATCTGGCTGTAGCCGCTCCCGTGGAAGCACTTTACCAGCAATGCCCCCTCCGGCTTAAGGTGGGCCTGCGCAAATTCCAGCGCCAGGTCGCACAGGTACTCGATCCGTGCTGCATCGGCGAAGGCCACACCGGACAAATTGGGGGCCATGTCCGACAAAACAAGGTCAATCTTGTTACCGCCGGAGGCGTCCAGCACCACACTTTCCAGTTCGCGGAAGACTGATTCCTCGCGAAAGTCACCCTGGATGAAAGTGACGTCGGCGACCGGTTCCATCGGCAGCAGGTCGATCGCGACCACGGCGCCATCGATCCTGCCGTCCTTGGCCCGGGGCGAGTCCGCCAGCTTGTTGCGGGCGTACTGGCTCCAGCTGCCCGGCGCCGCGCCCAGATCGACGATCACCTGCCCCGGGCGGATCAGCTTGTCCTGCTCGTCGATCTCCTTGAGCTTGTAGGCCGCGCGGGCGCGATAGCCCTCGCGCTGGGCCATTTTCACGTACGGATCGTTGATGTGGTCGTGCAGCCACGAATGATTGAACTTGTTTTTTGCCATGCCAGTTACCAGCCTGTTCCCTGCCCCGCCCGCCGGTCAATGCCGCCCGCGAAGGTTTTCCTACTGTTTTGATGATTTTGCTGCCCGACAGTGCCGGATTGACGGATAATACGCGCCAATCCGCATCCCGACCGCCGGCTCGCCTTATCAGCTGCCGGCTTGCCGCCCCCGGGCGGCCGTCGGCAGCCTGTCCCTGCCCGACCCGCCGTGTCACGACCGGCGCGGGCTGCAGCGCCCGATTTTCAGCGCCCACGCGCTCTATCACTATTTCAAGCGCCTAATAATCAGCGCCAACTTATGCCTGCTCTACAACTAGTCCCTGCCCAGCGCTCTGACCTGCGCTCCCGTGCCCATGCCCTGAACCCGGTCGTGATGGTCGGCGCCGAAGGCCTGACCCGTGCCGTACTGGCCGAGATCGACCGCAGCCTGGCCGCCCACGACCTGATCAAGATCCGCGTGTTCGGCGACGATCGCGATGCGCGCATCGCCATCTACGAAGAAATCTGCGACCAGCTCAGCGCCGCGCCGATCCAGCATATCGGCAAGCTGCTGGTGGTCTGGCGTCCGGGCGAAGCGCGCCTGAAGGAAAACCAGGCCGAAGACCTGGGCCGCCACACCCCCGCCCGCCGTGGCGGCGCGGCCCCGCGCACGGTGACGGTCAAGAAGCCCAGCGCCGCGCCGAACCGCCGTCCGACCCGCAAGGAAGTCACGGTGCTTGGCAACGAGCGCGTCACCGCCGGCGGCAATGTGAAGCGTTCGCGCGCACGCCCGACCAGCCAGAAGAAGAAGGCGCTGGGCTGAGCACGATCAGCTGAAGCATGGCGGGGTCGCTGCCAGGCGACGCCCGATGCCGGCACGCCACGCCCGTGGCGGTGCCGGCGGCCGGCCTCATTCCCCGGCCGAACGCGGCGCCGAAGCGCGCCACACCAGCACCAGCGCCAGCAGGCTTTGCAGCAGGTAGAAGGCGCTCGACACGCCGTGCAGCATGCCGAACTGCGCCTTGTAAGGCGATTCCGAAACGCCGACGCCCAGCGCCAGCGCCTTTTCCTTCAGGCCGGCCATGAACGGCTGGGTGCCGAAGTAGCCCGCCAGCACGCAGCACAACATGCCCAGCACCAGCCAGCGCAGGCCGCGATAGCGGTGGGCACCGCGCCGGATCATCACGTTGCACAGCACCAGCTGCAGCACGCCGATGGTGACCCCGACGATGGCCTCGGTATGGAACAGGTGCCCGGCGATCATGCCCGCCATCTCGCGGCTGGGCAGCACCGAGAACAAGGTCGGCGCCACCATGTAGCCGACGGTCCAGAGGCTGCCTGCCCACACCACCGTCAGCAGCAGGAAGATGCGGTGCGGCAGCGGCGGCAGATTGTTATAGGAATTGGAGAACACGTGCCGGTCTTTCCGGTGGGCCGGGCCAGGTGCAAGCCTGCCGGCCGGGCCGGCGTCAGATATAGCGTACGGTAATGACTTCGTACTCGCGCTCGCCACCAGGGGCCAGCACGGTTGCGACGTCGCCTTCGAACTTGCCGATCAGCGCACGCGCGATGGGCGAGCTGACTGAGATCTTGCCGACGTCGATGTCGGCTTCGTCATCGCCCACGATCTGGTAGCTGACGGGACTGCCGGACTCCAGGTCTTCCAGGTCCACAGTCGCGCCAAAGACGATGCGGCCGTCGGTGTCCAGCTGGGTCGGGTCGATGATCTGCGCGGCCGACAGCTTGGCCTCCACTTCCAGGATGCGGCCTTCGATAAAGGCTTGCTTTTCCTTGGCGGCGTCGTATTCGGCGTTTTCAGACAGGTCGCCCTGTGCGCGGGCTTCCGAGATCGCATTGATCACCGCCGGACGCTCGACAGCCTTCAGGCGCTGCAACTCCTCCTTCAGGAGCTCTGCGCCACGCTTGGTAATCGGAATGGTGCTCATGTCTTCGTTCAACAAAAAAATGAGCCGCAGCGGAGCTGGAGCCATCCCTGACCAATGCTGCCAGGGCACTTCCGCTCAACCGCGGCTTTCAGACAGGACCGAATGCGGGCACGCCGCATCGATCGGCGAATTTGACGTAGTTTAGGCCAGGAAGCCCGCCGGCAGCAACTCCGGCGGGCTTCCTGGCCTTGACCGGGCGCAATGCGCCCGGTCAGTGGCGATGTGCCGCTTGCCTTACCTGCGGGGCTTCAGGCCAGCGAGGCGTGCAGGCTCTGCAGGTCGTAGACCTCCAGGCTCTGCATGTGCTTCAGGCCCTCCACCGCGGCGCGGGCGCCGGCGATGGTGGTGTAGTAAGGAATGCGGTGGGCCAGCGCCGAGGTCCGGATCGAGCGCGAATCGGCAATCGCGGTGCGGGTTTCGTCCACGGTGGTGAACACCAGCGCCAGTTCGCCGTTCTTGATCATGTCCACGATATGCGGACGGCCGTCCTTGACCTTGTTGACGGTCTTGACCGGGATGCCGGCGGCCTCGATGGCCGACGCGGTGCCGCGGGTGGCAACGATCGGGTAGCCCATGTCGTGCAGCATGCGTGCCACGCCAACGGCGCGCGGCTTGTCGCTGTCCTTCACGGTGATCAGCACGGTGCCCTTCTCCGGCAGGCGCGAACCCGCGGCCAGCTGGCTCTTGAACAGCGCCTCGCCGAAGGCCTTGCCCACGCCCATCACTTCGCCGGTCGAGCGCATTTCAGGTCCGAGGACCGGATCGACGCCCGGGAACTTGTTGAACGGGAACACCGCTTCCTTGACGCTGTAGTACGGCGGGATGACTTCTTCGCCGATACCCTGCTCGTCCAGCGACTGGCCCGCCATGCAGCGCGCGGCGATCTTGGCCAACTGCAAGCCGGTGGCCTTGGACACGTACGGCACGGTGCGCGAGGCGCGCGGGTTCACTTCCAGCACGTAGACGGTATCGACGCCGTCGTTCTGCTGGATCGCGAACTGCACGTTCATCAGGCCGATCACGTTCAGCGCCTTGGCCATCGCGGCGGTCTGGCGCTTCAGTTCAGCCACGGTCTCGGCCGACAGCGAGTACGGCGGCAGCGAGCACGCGGAGTCGCCCGAGTGCACGCCAGCCTGCTCGATGTGCTCCATCACGCCGCCGATGAAGACGCGCTTGCCGTCGGAGATGGCATCGACGTCGCACTCGATGGCGTCGTTCAGGAAGCGGTCCAGCAGCACCGGGGAATCGTTCGAGACCTTGACGGCCTCGCGCATGTAGCGCTCGAGGTCGCGCGGCTCATGCACGATTTCCATGGCGCGGCCGCCCAGCACGTACGACGGGCGCACCACCAGCGGGTAGCCGATTTCTTCGGCCAGGCGCAGCGCTTCGTCCTCGGCACGCGCGGTGCGGTTGGGCGGCTGGCGCAGGCCCAGTTCCTGCAGCAGCTTCTGGAAGCGCTCGCGGTCCTCGGCCGCGTCGATCATGTCGGGGCTGGTGCCGATGATGGGCACGCCGTTGGCTTCCAGGTCCAGCGCCAGCTTCAGCGGGGTCTGGCCGCCGTACTGCACGATCACGCCGACCGGCTTCTCGAGCGCGACGATCTCCAGCACGTCTTCCAGCGTCAGCGGCTCGAAGTACAGGCGGTCCGAGGTGTCATAGTCGGTCGACACGGTTTCCGGGTTGCAGTTGACCATGATGGTCTCGTACCCGTCTTCGCGCAGCGCCAGCGCGGCGTGCACGCAGCAGTAGTCGAACTCGATGCCCTGGCCGATCCGGTTCGGGCCGCCGCCCAGCACCATGATCTTCTTCTTGTCGGTCGGCTGCGCCTCGCACTCGCCATGCTCGGCCTCGTAGGTCGAGTACATGTAGGCGGTGTTGGTGGCGAACTCGGCCGCGCAGGTGTCCACGCGCTTGTAGACCGGGCGCACGTTCTGGGCGATGCGCGCTTCGCGCACGGCCTTGGCGTCGGTCTTCAGCAGCTTGGCCAGGCGGCGGTCGGAGAAGCCCTTCTGCTTCAGGAAGCGCAGCTCGGCGGTCGACAGGCTTTCCAGCGTGCGCGCCTTGACCAGGCCTTCGGTCTTGATGATGTCTTCGATCTGGGCCAGGAACCACGGGTCGATGTCGGTCTCGGCATAGACCTCTTCCAGCGACATGCCCAGGCGGAAGGCGTCGCCCACGTACCAGATGCGGTCGGGGCCGGCTTCGCCGATTTCCTCGACGACCTCGTCACGGTCCGTCGACTTTTCGTCCAGGCCGTCGACGCCCACTTCCAGGCCGCGCAGGGCCTTCTGGAACGATTCCTGGAAGGTGCGGCCCATCGCCATCACCTCGCCCACCGACTTCATCTGGGTGGTCAGGTGGCTGTCGGCCTGCGGGAATTTCTCAAACGCGAAACGCGGCACCTTGGTGACCACGTAGTCGATCGACGGCTCGAACGAGGCCGGGGTCGCGCCGCCGGTGATCTCGTTCTTCAGCTCGTCCAGCGTGTAGCCCACGGCCAGCTTGGCCGCGACCTTGGCGATCGGGAAGCCGGTGGCCTTGGAGGCCAGCGCCGACGAACGCGACACCCGCGGGTTCATCTCGATGACGATCATGCGACCGTCCTTCGGGTTGATCGAGAACTGCACGTTGGAGCCGCCGGTGTCGACACCGATCTCGCGCAGCACGGCCAGCGACGCGTTGCGCAGGATCTGGTATTCCTTGTCGGTCAGGGTCTGCGCCGGAGCGACGGTGATCGAGTCGCCGGTGTGGATGCCCATCGGGTCCAGGTTCTCGATCGAGCAGATGATGATGCAGTTGTCCTTCTTGTCGCGGACGACTTCCATCTCATACTCTTTCCAGCCCAGCAGCGATTCTTCGATCAGCAGCTCGCGCGTCGGCGACAGGTCCAGGCCGCGCTTGCAGATCTCTTCGAATTCTTCGCGGTTGTAGGCGATGCCGCCGCCGCTGCCGCCCAGCGTGAACGACGGGCGGATCACGATCGGGTAGCCGCCGGTACCGGTTTCCTGGGCAATGCGCGACTGCACGGCCATGGCTTCGTCCATCGAGTGGGCGATGCCCGACTTGGCCGAACCCAGACCGATCTTGGTCATGGCGTCCTTGAACTTCTGGCGGTCCTCGGCCTTGTCGATGGCTTCCGGCGAGGCGCCGATCAGCTCGACCTTGTACTTGTCCAGCACGCCGTGACGGTGCAGGTCCAGCGCGCAGTTCAGCGCGGTCTGGCCGCCCATGGTCGGCAGGATCGCGTCCGGGCGCTCCTTCTCGATGATGCGCTCGACCACTTCCCAGGTGATCGGCTCGATGTAGGTCACATCGGCCGTGTTGGGGTCGGTCATGATGGTCGCCGGGTTCGAATTGACCAGGATGACCTTGAAGCCTTCCTCGCGCAGCGCCTTGCAGGCCTGGGCGCCGGAGTAGTCGAACTCGCACGCCTGGCCGATGATGATGGGGCCCGCGCCGATAATCAGGATGCTCTTGATGTCTGTGCGTTTTGGCATTGCACGCTCTCTTTATGGGCCGGCCCGCCTTGCCTGCGGACCGCGCCGGTAATCAGGGAATCCGTCAGGATTCAAAAATATCGTCTTGCTCAGTTCATCGTGGCCGTCGCCAGCTTGGCGCCGAAGCCGATGAACATCGCGCCCACCCCGCTCGACATGCCCGCCGACAGGCGCCGGCGGCGCCGGAATGCGTCGGCCAGCTTCGCGCCCACGAAGATGATCGTGGTCAGGTAGGCAAAGCTGCAGAACTGGGCGACCAGGCCCAGCACGGAGAACGACAGCACCGGGTAAGCGAAGGCCGGGTCGACAAACTGGATGAAGAACGAGATGAAGAACAGGATCGCCTTCGGGTTCAGCAGGCTGATCAGCAACGCCTTGCGGAACGGGTCGGACTGGTCGGCCTTGCTAACCGGCGCGGCGGCGGCGGCATCGCCGCGTGCGGCCCAGTTGCGCAGCGCGCCGCGCAGCATGCTGAAACCAATCCACGCCAGGTAGGCCGCGCCGACGTACTTCACCACGTAGAACAGCGCCGGGCTGGCCTTGAGCAGCGAGGCCACGCCCGCCGCCGACAGCACCATCAGCACGAAGTCGCCCAGGAACACCCCGCACGCGCCCTTGTAGCCGGCGCGCACGCCGCGCTGCGCCGCCACCGACAGCACGTACATCGAGTTCGGCCCCGGCAGCAGCACGATAAAGATCGTGCCCAGCACATAGGTCCAGAAATCGGTGATGCCGAAAGCGGTATGCATGAAGGCGTTCATGGGATGTCCCTGAGGTCTGCGCTGTTCTTCTTGCCCGCTTACTTGCGCGCGTCCGTCATCAGCTTGATGAAGCGGTCGAACAGGTAAGCCACGTCGTTCGGACCGGGCGACGCCTCCGGATGGCCCTGGAAGCAGAAGGCCGGCTTGTCGGTCAGCGCGAAACCCTGCAGCGAACCGTCGAACAGCGACTTGTGCGTCACGCGCACATTCGACGGCAGCGTGTCCGCATCGACCGCGAAGCCGTGGTTCTGCGACGTGATCACCACGCGGCCATCGTCCAGGTCCTTGACCGGGTGGTTGGCGCCATGGTGGCCGAACTTCATCTTCAGGGTCTTGGCGCCTACTGCCAGCGCCATGATCTGGTGGCCCAGGCAGATGCCGAAGGTCGGGATGCCGCGCTCGATGAACTCGCGCGTGGCGGCGATGGCATAGTCGCACGGCTCGGGGTCACCGGGGCCGTTGGACAGGAACACGCCGTCCGGATTCAGCGCCAGCGCGTCGGCGGCGCTCGCCTGCGCGGGCAGCACCGTGACCTTGCAGCCGCGCTCGGCCAGCATGCGCAGGATGTTGTACTTGACGCCGTAGTCATAGGCGACCACGTGGAATTGCGGCTGGTCCTGCTTGCCGTAGCCTTCGCCCAGCTTCCATTCGGACTGGGTCCACTCGTACGGTTCCTTGACCGAGACTACCTTGGCCAGGTCCATGCCGGCCAGGCCGGGGAACGAGCGGGCCAGGTCGATGGCCTTCTGGACATTGTCTTCGCCGGCCAGGATGCAGCCGTTCTGGGCACCCTTTTCACGCAGGATACGCGTCAGCTTGCGCGTATCGATGCCGGCGATGGCCACCACCTTTTCCTGCTTCAGGTAGTGGGCAAGGGTGTGCTCCTTGCGGAAGTTCGAGGCCAGGATCGGCAGATCCTTGATGATCAGGCCGGCGGCATGGACTTTCGTGGCTTCGACATCCTCAGGATTGACCCCGTAGTTACCGATATGCGGATACGTCAGCGTGACGATCTGCCGGGAGTAACTCGGGTCGGTGAGGATTTCCTGGTAACCGGTGATGGCGGTGTTGAACACCACTTCACCGATGGTATGGCCGGAAGCGCCAATGGAATAGCCACGAAAGACCGTGCCGTCTGCAAGCGCGAGAATGGCGGACGGAAAAGACGGTAACACGGGTAGGCTCCTGCTGGACTCACCCCGTGACCGACCAATCGACGCCTCGTGCCTCCCAGGCTGGATCCGTGACGGCGGCAGCGGCATTGCGCCGATGCGGTCGGATCCGGTTGCGACATGCTCCTTGCGTCACATTGAATGCGGACAGCAAAGGCGGCGCGGCTGGGGGCGGCGGAAGGTGGAAAGCGGTAGGCGCTAGGGTGAAGGGTTCTGAAAGCGAAACTTTCGAATTATATCCCGCGCCACCCAATTTCTCAAGTTTTCAAGGACTTGCACGCGGCAGGCAACGGCGGCGCCACGCCGCCGGCCACCGTCCTGCCCTGTGCCTGCTACGTTACGCCCGCGGCGGCACGACCGCCGTGACCTCGATTTCCACCTTGGCGCGCGGCTCCACCAGGTCCGCAACCTCAACCGCCGTCATCGCCGGGAAGTGGCGGCCGATGATGGCCCGGTAATGCTGGCCGATCGCCCCATAGGCGCCGACATATTCCGCCTTGTCCTTCACATACCAGGTCATGCGCACGATATGCTCGGGCAGCGCGTCTCCGGCCGCCAGCACGGCAACCACGTTGCGCAGCGCCTGCGCCACCTGCAGGCCGAAGTCGTCGGTCTCGAATTCACATTTGCCGGTCCAGCCGATCTGGCCGCTGACAAAGAGGAGGCGGCTGCCGACCTGCATTTCGGTCATGGTGCCGTTGGCGTAGCCACGCGGAGGCGCCCAGTCGGGCGGCTGCAGGATGTTCATGATGCGTTTTCCTGTTGATTATCTGTATGAGTGAATGGAATTCGGGGATTCAGGCCGTCGCGACCAGGTAGGCCGACATGGCCTCGCGCACGGCATCGGGCAGCGGCTGCGGAGCAATCGAGCCGGTATCGACGCAGACCAGCCGCTGCGTCACTTCCATGCGGGTATCGTCATGCGGGCCGGCGAAGCGGATCGCGAGGGTAAAGCTGGACTGGCCCAGCTTCAGCACGCGCAGTTCCCGCGTCAGCACCTCGCCCAGCCGGCTCGGAGCCAGGAAGCGGCACTCCAGCTCGGCGGTCGGCACGCCAGTTCGGCCCTCGCCATGCATGGCGTCGAAGGGCCAGCCCAGCGCCTCGCTGAACCAGTCTTCGATCAGGTCGTTGAGCATCTCGAAATAGCGCGGGTAGAACACGATGCCCGCGGCGTCGCAGTGCTTGAAGCGCACCAGGACGGTGCTGCGGAACACGGGGCTCATGGCTTCCCCGCCTGGTTGACGCCGCCATTGCCGCCGCCATTGCCCTGCTCCGCCATCTGCCGCAGCCGGAAGCGCTGCAGCTTGCCGGTCTCGGTGCGCGGCAGCGCCGGCACGAACACAATACGGCGCGGATACTTGTAGGGCGCGATCTGGCGCTTCACGTAGTCCTGCAGCGCGGTGCGGGTAGCGTCGTCCGCCGCCACGCCCTCGCGCAGCACCACATAGGCCATCACCACCTGGCCGCGCCCGTCGTCGGGCGCGCCGACCACACCGCATTCGGCCACTGCCTCGTGCTGCATCAGTGCGCTTTCCACCTCCGGCCCGGCGATGTTGTAGCCGGCCGAGATGATCATGTCGTCCGAACGCGCCTGGTAGAAGTAGTAGCCGTCCTCGTCAACGAAAAAGGTATCACCCGGCAGGTTCCAGCCCGCCTTCACATAGTTGGACTGGCGCGGATCGTCCAGGTAGCGGCAGCCGGTTGGCCCCTGCACCGCGAGCTTGCCGACCTGCCCCGGCGGCAGGGGCTGCATGTTCTCGTCGACGATCTGCGCGACATAGCCCGGCACCACGCGCCCGATCGCGCCCGGCCTGACCTCGGCGCCGGCGCTGGAGATAAAGATATGCATCATCTCCGTGCCGCCGATGCCGTCGGTCATCTCGATGCCGGTGGCCGCCTTCCAGCTCTGGCGCGTGGCGTCCGGCAGGGCTTCGCCGGCCGACACGCTCTTCTTCAGGCTGGACAGGTCGTAGCGCGGCGCCAGCGCTGCCATCTGCCGGTAGAAGGTCGGGGCGGTAAAGACGATGGTGGCGCGGAAATCCTGGATCAGCCCGAGCAGCGTCTCTGGCGTCAGCTTCTCGGCCAGCACGGCGCTGGCGCCGATGCGCAGCGGGAAACACAGCATGCCGCCCAGCCCGAAGGTGAACGCGATCGGCGGTGTGCCGCAGAACACGTCGTCGGGCTGCGGGCGCAGCACGTGGCGCGGGAACAGGTCGCACATGGCCAGCACGTCGCGATGGAAGTGCATGGTGCCCTTGGGCTGGCCGGTGGTGCCGCTGGTAAAGGCGATCAGGCAGACGTCGTCGCTGGCGGTGTCGCAGGCCTCGAAGGCATCCGGCTTGCCCGCCATCGCCGCCTCCAGCGAACCCTCGCCTTCACCGTTGAAGTACAGCGTGCGCGCCAGGCTCGGGCAGTGGAATTCGCCGCCCGCCTGCTGGTTGGCATCGAGTTCCTCGCGCAGCCGCGCATCGCACAGCGCGGCGCCGACCTGGGCCTTGTCGATGATCTGCTTCAGTTCCTTGGCGCGCAGCAGCGGCATGGTCGGCACCGCGACCAGGCCCGCCTTGAGCGTGGCCAGCCAGCTGGCGGCCATCATCAGGTTGTTGGGCCCGCGCAGCAGCACGCGATTGCCGGGCACCAGCTGCATGTCCTCGACCAGCACATGGGCGATGCGGTTCACCAGCGCCGCCAGCTGCGCATACGTGACCGTCTCGATCTGTCCGTCGCAGCGATGGCGGATGGCGATGCGCTCGCCGCGGCCTTCGCGCACGTGGCGGTCTACCAGCTCCACCGCGGCATTCATCCGCTCAGGGTAGTCGGTATCGTCATTGAAGCGGAACACCGGCCACATATCGGGCGGCGGCAGGCGGTCGCGCGCGAAGGTATCGAGGTGGGCTGTGGTCGCCATGGCTTGTCTCCTGTCTGCTCTGTATCGGTACGGCAGTTCGTGGGTGGCACGCGGGGGCGTCAGGCTTTGCACCCGGCCAGCGTCTCGCGCGCAATGATCAGCTTCTGCACTTCGGTGGCGCCTTCATAGATGCGCAGCGAGCGGATCTCGCGGTACAGGCTTTCCACCCGCGTGCCGACCTTGACGCCCAGGCCGCCGAACATCTGCACCGCACGGTCGATCACCTGCTGTGCGTTCTCGGTCGCCACCATCTTGGCCATGGCCGCCTCGCGCGTGGTGCGCTGGCCCTTGACATCGCGCAGCCAGGCCGCGCGGTAGGTCAGCAGCGCCGCGGCGTCGATCGCGGTGGCCATGTCGCCGATGGCGGCCTGGGTCAGCTGCAGGTCGGCCAGCACGCCGCCGAACATCGGGCGCGCGCAGGCGCGCGCCAGAGCATCGTCAAGCGCGGCGCGGCCAAAGCCCAGCGCAGCCGCCGCGACCGAGGCACGGAAGATGTCGAGCGTCATCATCGCCACCTTGAAGCCCTGCCCCGCCTCGCCCAGCCGGTTGCCCACGGGCACGCGGCAGTCGTCGAAACGCAGCGTGGCGAGCGGGTGCGGCGCCATCACGTCGATGCGCTCGGCGATGGTCAGGCCCGGCGTATCGGCGTCCACCACAAAGGCGGAGATGCCGCGCGCGCCCGGCGCCTCGCCGGTGCGCACGAACACGCAGTAGAAGTCGGCAATGCCGCCGTTGGAAATCCAGGTCTTGGCGCCATCGATCACATAGTGGCTGCCGTCGTCCGACAGCCGTGCGCTGCACTGCATGGCGGCCACATCGGAACCGGCCTCTGGCTCGGACAGCGCAAACGCGGCAATCGCCTCGCCGCGGGCCACGCGCGGCAGGTAATGCGCACGCAGCGCATCGCGGCCGGCCAGCGAGATCGCGCCCGAGCCCAGCCCCTGCATGGCAAAGGCAAAATCGGCCAGGCCGTCATGGCGCGCCAGGGTCTCGCGCAGCAGGCACAGCGAGCGCGAATCCAGCGCCGGCAGCGCGCCGCCGTGCGCGGCCGGCACGCAGTAGCGCAGCCAGCCGGCCTCGCCCAGCTGGCGCACCAGCGCGCGGCAGGCGGCGTCGGTATCGCTGTGGTCGACATGGAGGTGTTGCGCGCACCAGGCGTCCAGTTCGCGCTCCAGTGTGCGGTGCGCGTCGTCGAACAGCGGCAGGTCGAGATAGGTCTTGTCGGACATGGCGCTTCAGTCCCCTTCGAACACCGGCTTGGTCTTGGCGACGAAGGCCTCGTAGGCGCGGCGGAAGTCGCGCGTCTGCATGCAGATGGCCTGGGCTTCGGCCTCGGCCTCGATGGCCTCGTCCAGCCCCATGTTCCATTCCTGGTGCAGCAGCTTCTTGGTCACACCATGCGCAAAGGTCGGGCCGGCGGCCAGTTGCGCGGCCAGCGTCTGCGCCTGGGCCAGCACCGATTCGGACGGATGCAGCGCATTGAAGAAGCCCCACTGCAGGCCCTCTTCCGCGCTCATCGAGCGGCCGGTGTAGAGCAGCTCGCTGGCACGCCCCTGCCCGATCACGCGCGGCAGCAGCGTGCACGCGCCCATGTCTGCGCCGGCCAGGCCGACGCGCGTGAACAGGAACGCGGTCTTGGCCTGCGCCGTCCCCAGGCGCATGTCGGAGGCCAGCGCCATCATCGCGCCGGCGCCGGCGCAGATGCCGTCGACCGCGCTCACCACCGGCTGCGGGCAGGCGCGCATGGCCTTGACCAGGTCGCCGGTCATGCGCGTGAAGTCGAGCAGCTCAGGCATGGTCATGCGCGTGAGAGGCCCAATGATCTCGTGCACGTCGCCGCCCGAGCAGTAGTTGCCGCCCGCGCCCGTCACCACCACCGCCTTGATGTCGCTGGCATAGCACAGGCCGCGGAACAGATCGCGCAGCTCGGCGTAGGAATCGAAAGTCAGCGGGTTCTTGCGCTCCGGCCGGTTCAGCGTCACGGTGCCGACCTTGCCGTCGCCGGACACCGACCACAGGAAGTGCTCCGGCTGGTAGCCGGCAAAGCTGCGCTTGTGGTGGCGCATGTCGAGTGCGATCTCTGTCATGGGTTCTCTCTCAGGTCCTTGTTCTGTCGTTGTCAGCCGGCCATCACCTCGCCGCCGGCCACCGGGATTGCCTGGCCGGTGATCGCCGCGGCGGACGGCTGGCACAGCCAGGCCACGGCGTCGGCCACTTCCTCGGGCTGCACCAGGCGGCGCTGCGGATTGCGCGCGGCCAGTTCAGCGCGGGCCTCGGTTTCAGTGCGGCCGGTCTTGCCGACGATGTTGGCCACCGCGTCGCGCACGATGTCGGTTTCGGTATAGCCCGGGCAGACCGCGTTGACGGTCACGCCCTTGGCCGCGGTTTCCAGCGCCAGCGCGCGCGTCAGGCCGATCACCCCATGCTTGGCCGCGCAATAGGCACTGACATAGCCATAGCCGATCAGGCCGGCCGTGCTCGCCACATTGACGATACGGCCCCAGCCCGCGTCGAGCATCGCCGGCAGCGCCGCCTGCGTGCACAGGAAGGTGCCGGTCAGGTTCACGTCCAGCATGCGCTGCCACAGCGCGGCATCGGTCTTCAGGAACGGTGCGCTGTGCGCCTGGCCGGCATTGTTGACCAGCATCGACACCGGGCCGGACTGTTCCGCGGCGGCGGCGAAGGCGCGTGCCACGCTGTCGGCATCGGCAATATCGGCCGTGACAAAGGAGACTACGGCGCCTGCGGGGGCGACCTCACGCAGCGCTTGTACAGTCGCCTGCAACGCGCCGGCATCGCGGCCCAGCAGCGTCACGCTGGCGCCGTCGGCCAGCAGCCGGCGCGCGATTGCCGCGCCGATGCCGCGCCCGCCGCCGGTGACCAGCGCGTGGCGCCCTGACAATGAACCCGTGCTGCCCGTCATCCCTGCTTCTCCTGCGCCGCGGCGCGTTCCAGGTTGGTTTCAAGTTGCCGCTTGCCGGCCTGGTACTGCTTGGGCCAGGTGATATCGCGGTAGCCGATGCGCGCCGCTTCCTGCAGCGTCCAGGCCGGGTTGGCCAGGTGCGGCCGCGCGATCGCGCACAGGTCGGCACGGCCCGCGGCGATGATCGAGTCGACATGGTCGGCCTCGAAGATCGCGCCCACGGCAATGGTGGCGATGCCGGCCTCGTTGCGGATGCGGTCGGCAAACGGGGTCTGGTACATGCGGCCGTAGACCGGAGCCTGGTCCGGGCTGACCTGGCCCGACGAGCAGTCGATCATGTCGGCACCGGCGGCCTTGAAGGCGCGTGCGATCTCGATCGCATCGTCGGGGGTGATGCCGCCTTCGACCCAGTCGTGCGCCGAGATGCGCACCGACATCGGCTTGTGTTCCGGCCACACTTCACGCACCGCGGCAAACACCTCCAGCGGGTAGCGCAGCCGTGCGGCCAGCGAACCGCCGTATTCATCTTCCCGCGTATTGGTCAGCGGCGAGATAAAGCTCGACAGCAGGTAGCCATGCGCGCAATGCAGTTCCAGCCAGTCGAAGCCGGCCTCGGCGGCGCGGCGCGCGCTGGCGACGAAGTCATCGCGCACACGGTCCATGTCTGCGCGCGTCATCTCGCGCGGGGTCTGCGACTCGCCCGGCAGGTAGGGCAGCGGCGAGGCCGAGATCACCGGCCAGTTGCCTTCCGACAGCGGATGGTCCATTGCCTCCCAGCCGAGCTGGGTCGAACCCTTGCGGCCCGAGTGGCCGATCTGCATGGCGATGCGCGCATCGCTGTTGGCATGCACGAAGTCGACGATGCGGCGCCAGGCGTCGCGCTGCGCGTCGTTCCACAAACCCGGGCATCCCGGCGTGATGCGCGCATCGGGCGACACGCAGGTCATCTCCGCCACCACCATGCCGGCGCCGCCCAGCGCGCGCGAACCCAGGTGGACCAGGTGGAAGTCGCCGGGCACGCCGTCGGTGCATGAGTACATCGCCATCGGCGACACCACCACGCGATTCTTCAGCGTGACGCCGCGCACGCGGAACGGCGTGAACATCGGCGGCAGCGGCTGGTGCTCACGCAGTTGCAGGCTTTCCGGTTGCACGCCGGCCTGCCGCGCCAGCCAGTGCTCGAACTGCGCCACGTAGTCCGCATCGCGCACGCGCAGATTCTCATGCGAGATGCGCTGCGAGCGGGTCAGCAGGGAATAGGCGAACTGCTCCGGCGGCAGGCTGCCCGCGTAACGCTCGACGTTCTCGAACCATTCGGTCGAGTTGCGCGCCGCGTTCTGGATCTTCAGCACTTCCACGCCGCGCGTGGCTTCGTAGCGCGACAGTGCATCGGGCAGGCCGTCATGACCCCTGCCACGGATTTCCTCGGCCAGGTCAATCGCATCTTCCAACGCCAGCTTGGTTCCCGAACCGATCGAGAAGTGCGCGGTGTGCGCGGCATCGCCCATCAGCACCACCGGCACGCGACGGCCGTCGGGCAAGGTGTTCCAATGCACCCATTGGCGGCAGATCACGCGCGGGAAGCGGATCCAGATCGCCGAGCCGCGCAGGTGCGCCGCATTGGTGATCAGCTTGTTGCCGTCGAGGTAGCGCGCGAACAGGCGCTCGCAGTAGGCCACGCCCTCCTCCTGGCTCATCTGCTCGATGCCCGCGGCGCGCCAGACCGACTCCGGGGCCTCGACGATAAAGGTCGAGGTGGTGTCGTCAAAGCGGTAGGCGTGCGCCTGGAACCAGCCGTGCTCGGTCTTCTCGAAGGCAAAGGTGAAGGCGTCGAACAGCTTGTGCGTGCCCATCCAGACAAAGCGGCACTGGCGCGTGTCGATGTCAGGCTGGAAGGTGTCGGCGTAGCGGGTGCGGATGCGGCTGTTCAGGCCGTCCGAGGCGATCACCAGGTCGGCCTGGTATTGCATCGCCAGCGCCTGGTCGTCGGACACATCGGTCTCGAACACCAGCTTCACGCCCAGCGCCTCGCAGCGTGCCTGCAGGATATTGAGCAGGCGCTTGCGGCCGATGCCGATAAAGCCATGGCCGCCGGAGCGGATGGTGCGCCCGCCGATATGGATGTCGATATCGTCCCAGTGGTTGAAGGCCGCGTTGATCTCGGCCGCGCTGACCGGGTCGGCTTGCTTCAGGTTGTCCATGGTGGCGTCAGAGAACACCACGCCCCAGCCGAAGGTGTCGTAGGGCCGGTTGCGCTCGACCACGATGACCTCGTTGGCCGGATCCTGCAGCTTCATCAGCAGCCCGAAGTACAGGCCTGCCGGGCCACCACCAATACAAAGCACTCGCATCTGTCGCCTCCTGCCGGCTGCGCCGGGCACCTTTGCCCAGGATCACACCGCCATCTAGATGATGTCTAAATATTTTATACTTCAAATATTAGACTGCATCACGGCCGATGGCAAGGGCGGGAGGCGGAGTGCCCCGCACGGCACCCGCATCCCACGCCCTCAGCCCGCCATCTAGCCTTTCAGCGCTGCCTGCAACTGTTCCAGCGCACCCGGGTCCTCGATCGTGGTCAGGTCGCCCGGATCGCGCCCTTCGGCCACCGCCTGCATGGCGCGCCGCAGCAACTTGCCGGAGCGGGTCTTGGGCAGTGCATTGACAAAGAATACGCGCGCCGGCCGCGCCACGGCACCCAGTTGCTGCTCCACCGTCTTCATCAACTCGCCCTCCAATGCCAGCCGCGCTTCGGCCGTGGCCGTGCGCGCCGGATCGCGGGCGATGCAGAAGGCCATCGCCACCTGCCCCTTGAGCGCGTCCTGCACGCCCACCACCGCCACCTCGGCCACGGCAGCGTTGGACGACAGGCTTTCCTCGATCTCGCGGGTGCCCAGCCGGTGGCCGGCAACGTTGATCACGTCGTCGGTGCGGCCCAGGATAAAAACATAGCCGTCGGCGTCGCGCACGCCCCAGTCGAAGGTCGAATAGCACAGCCGGTTCGGCACCGCCTGCCAGTAGGTGCGCACGAAGCGGTCGTCGTCGCCCCAGACCGTGCTCATGCATCCCGGCGGCAGCGGGCCGTCGATGGCGACCACACCCTTCTGCCCCGGCGGGCATTCAGCGCCGGTGTTCTCGTCGACGATCTTCAGGTCATAGCCGTAGGCGGGCACGCCGGGCGAGCCCAGCTTGGGCGGCAGCGCCTCGATGCCGCGCTGGATCGCGAGGATCGGCCAGCCGGATTCGGTCTGCCAGTAGTTGTCGACCACGGGCTTGCCCAGGCCGTCCTGGATCCAGCGCGCGGTGGGCTCGTCCAGCGGCTCGCCGGCCAGGAACAGCAGGCGCAGGCTGGACAGGTCGTAGCGGGTCAGCCAGGCCGGGTCCTGCTTCTTCAGCACGCGGATCGCGGTCGGCGCGCTGAACATCAGGTTGACCTTGTATTGCTCCACCAGCCGCCACAGGATGCCACCGTCGGGGCGGATCGGCGTGCCTTCATACATCAGCGTGGCCATGCCGGCCAGCAGCGGGCCGTAGACGATATAGCTGTGCCCCACCACCCAGCCGATGTCCGACGCGGTGAACATGGTGTCGCCGGGCTTGCCGCAGAAGATGTATTCCATCGAGGTGGCCAGCGCCACCGCGTAGCCGCCGGTATCGCGCTGCACGCCCTTGGGCTTGCCGGTGGTGCCGGAGGTGTATAGCACGTACGACGGCTCGCTCGATTCCAGCCACACGCACGGCACCTGCACGCCGGCCACGCGTTCGCGCCAGGCGGCGTAGTCCTCATCGCGGCCCTCGGTACGGGGCATTTGCGCCAGTTGCCGGTCCACCAGCAGCACCTTCCCGGGCTGGTGCGACGAGAGCCGGATGGCCTCGTCCAGCAGCGGCTTGTAGGGCACCACCTTGCCGGCACGCGAGCCGGCGTCGGCGCTGACCACCACGCGCGGCCGGGCATCCTCGATGCGCGCGGCCAGGCTGACCGAGGCAAAGCCGCCGAACACCACCGAATGGATCGCGCCGATGCGCGCGCAGGCCAGCATGGCAAAGGCGGCTTCCGGGATCATCGGCATGTAGATCAGCACGCGGTCGCCCTTCTGCACGTCCAGGCCCTGCAGGATCGCGGCCATGCGGCTGACTTCGTCGTGCAGCTCGGCGTAGGTAAAGGTGCGGGCCTGGTCGGTCTCGGTCGAGACCCAGTGCAGCGCCGGCTGGCTGGCGCGGGCCGCCAGGTGGCGGTCGACCGCGTTGTGGCACAGGTTGGTGCGCCCGCCGACGAACCAGCGCGTAAAGGGCGCGCGGCTGTTGTCGAGCACCTGGCCGAACGGGGTTTCCCAGTCGATGCGCGCCGCCTGTTCGGCCCAGAACCCCTCGGGGTCGGCCAGCGAACGGGCATGCACGGCATGGCTTGCCGTCATGTCTGTCTCCTCCGCGTCTGCGGTCATTGTGATGATGACCGTAGTTTGCCACCGGCGCGGGTGCGCGTGGACACAGATTCGGAGAGGGGCGCGCGGGCCCCGGGGGCCGGCACATGAAAAAAAGGGGCGTGCCGACGGCATCGCCCCTTCTTGCGCCATGCGGCGGACCAGCCGGCGCCCGCATTCGTCAGCGGGCCTTGGCCCCCTTGGCGCCGGCCTTGGCCGACGCCTTGACGTTCGGCCCCGGCTTGGACTCGCGCACCACGCGCGCCGGCGTCGCCTTGACTGCCGTGCGCCGCGAGGCCGCCTCGACGGTGACGCGCTTGCGCGGCTCCGCCTTGCCCGCCTTGCCCTTGGCCGAGACCCGCACGATGCCGCCCTTGCTGCTTCGCTCGGAACGCTCTGCACGGTCGGCGCGCTCGGCACGGTCGGCCTGTTCGGCCCGCGCCGCCCGCACCGCGCCGGCGCCGCGCACCGGCACCATCAGCACCAGGCTCTGCCCGGCGACCAACTTGGTGCCGGAGAGCTTGTTCCACGATTGCACCTGCCCCGCCGAGACGCCATAGCGCCGCGCCACCGAGGCCACGGTGTCGCGCCGCCCGGCACGCACCACCACGCGGCGCGCATCCGGCAAATCAGGCTCCATCGCCAGCATGGCACTGTCGGCCAGGGTCGCGCTGATATCCTGGTCGTGGCGGCCCGAGCGCGGGATCATCACGGTCGAGCCGGCCTTCAGGCGCATGCCTTTCGGGATGCTGTTGATCTCGCGCAGCGTATCGGCGTCGACGTTCAGCCGTGCCGCCAGCGCTTCGATACGCTCGCGGCTGTCCACCGTCACCGCCGACCAGCTCGACAACCCGCCGCGGTAGGTGTTCAGGTTGTACTGGAAGCGCTCGGCGTTATCGAACGGCAGCAGGATCTGCGGGTTGGACGCGCCCAGGATCACCGGCCGGTTGAACGACGGATTGAGCGCCTTGAATTCCTCTACCGACATGTCCGCCAGCTTGGCCGCCAGGTTCACGTCGATATCGCGCGAGGTGGTCACCGTGACAAAGTACGGGTGGTCCGGGATCTCGGGCAGCTTGACGCCATACGCAGCCGGGTTGGCGATGATGTTCTTGACCGCCTGCAGCTTCGGCACGTAGTAGCGCGTCTCGTTGGGCATGGGCAGGCTGGCGTAGTCGGTCGGCAGCCCGCGCGCCTGGTTGCGTGCGATCGCGCGCGACACCGCGCCCTCGCCCCAGTTGTAAGCCGCCAGCGCCAGGTGCCAGTCGCCGAACATATCGTAGAGCCGCGCCAGGTAGTCCAGCGCGGCGTCGGTCGAGGCCAGCACGTCGCGGCGCTCGTCACGGAACATGTTCTGCTTCAGGTTGTACGACTTGCCGGTACTCGGGATGAACTGCCACATGCCCGCCGCCTTGGCGGTGGACTGCGCCTGCGGGTTGAACGCGCTCTCGACGAACGGCAGCAGCGCCAGCTCGGTCGGCATCTTGCGCCGTTCCAGCTCTTCTACGATGTGGTACAGGTAGCGGCTTGAGCGCCCGACCATCCGTTCCATGTATTCCGGCCGCTGCGCATACCACTGGGTGCGGTCATCGACCAGCGTGCCCTCCAGGTCCTGCATGGCAAAGCCGCGCCGGATGCGATCCCAGATGTCGTTGGACGGGCCGCGCAGCCAGTCCAGGCCACCCTGGTCGACATTGATCGTGGATGCGGAAGAAAGCGCCGATTTATCGATGAGCGAGTTGAGCGGGTCCTGGCGCTTGGCGGTCTGGGCGGTCGCGGCGCCGTTGGCGCCATCAGGCGGCGTTGGGGTGCTGGCGCACGCTGCAAGCAGCGCGGCGCACGCGACCACCGCCAGTAATCGACCAATTTTCATTAAGTTCTCGAATCGTGACGCCAAAAGGATGCGTGATGCTAAAAAAAACCGCGTATCGCGTCAATCAGATTTTCCATATGGCCAGTATCCGCCGGGCAGCCGGAAAGCCTTGCGGCGCAAGGCCCGGCAGGGTTCAGCGGAAATTGTCCTTCCAGCCGCGCAGCGCACCGAAGGCCTGCGCATCGCCCGTGGCGGCCCCGCCCTGCGCCGCCACCGCCGCGCGCACCGCGGGCTCGCGCGAGCGCAGGAAGGGATTGACCTCGCGCTCATGAGCGATGGTGGTCGGCAGCGTCGGCTGGTCCGCCGCGCGCAGCGCGTCGACCCGCTGCTCCCATGCCGCCAGCGCGGCATTGGCCGGTTCCACCGCCCGTGCAAAGCGCACATTGCTGCGCGTATATTCGTGCGCGCAATAGACGCGGGTATCGCCCGGCAGTGCCGCCAGCTTGTCGAGCGAGTCCAGCATCTGTGCCGGCGTGCCTTCGAACAGACGCCCGCAGCCACTGGCAAACAGCGTATCGCCACAGAAGACCGCCGGGCCGGCTTCGCCCAGGTCGCCCACATAGGCGATATGGCCGGCGGTGTGCCCGGGCACGTCCAGCACGCGCAGCGTCAGCGCCGGCGCCTCTAGCGTCACGACATCGCCTTCGCGCAGGGCCCGGGTGCGCCCGCCAATGCGTTCGCCGGCGGGCCCCAGCACCGGCATCGGCGCGCCCGACGACGTGCGCGGGTGCGCCGCCAGCAACTCGGCTACCCCGCCCTGGTGATCGCCGTGGTGATGGGTGATTACAATAGCGCCCAGAGCCAGACCGCTTTGCGCCAGGAAGCGCTCCACCGGCGCGGCCTCGCCGGGATCGACCACGGCGGCGCTATGACCGTCGTGGATGGCCCAGATATAGTTATCCTGGAACGCCGGGATCGGCTCAACCTTCAACATGCGCATGCTCCTATGTCCAATCGTCCCAATCATCCGATTGTAAGCTGGGAAGACTGGCTGGCCTCGCCGCCCGGTGAGTACATGCTGCGCTGGGAGGCGCAGCAGTACGACCGGATCGTGACCGACATCTTCGGCTACCACGCCGTCCAGTTGGGCCTGCCCTTTATCGACACCCTGCGCGAGAACCGGATGCCGTTCTCGGCGCTGGCGCTGGACCCTTCCAGTGGACCGCACGGGCCGCGCGCCGCACATCCCGACGCGCGCCAGCTGCTGTGCCGCTTCGACGAGCTGCCGTTCGACACCCAGAGCATCGACCTGGTCACCCTGCCCCACATCCTGGAATTCGCCGAAGACCCGCATGAAGTGCTGCGCGAGGTCTCGCGGGTGCTGATGCCCGAGGGGCGCGTGGTGGTCACCTGCTTCAACCCGATGAGCCTGTGGGGCGCGCGCCAGGGCATGAACCGGCTCGGCGCCACGCCCTTCCTGCCGACGGACGCGCAGCAGATCGGCTTCGTGCGCATCAAGGACTGGCTCAAGCTGCTGGGCTTCGATATCATCCGCGGCCGCTTCGGCTGCTACTGCCCGCCCTACCGCACCGACCGCTGGCTGCAGCGCGCCGCCTTCATGGAAAAGGCCGGTGACCGCTGGTGGCCGATCTTCGGCGCGGTCTATATGATCTCGGCGATCAAGCGCGTGCGCAATATCCGCCTGGTCGGCCCGGCCTGGAAGAGCAAGCCGGCGCTGGCTCCGGTGTCATCGCCCGTGGCCACGCCTACCGGCACCCACGGCAAGACCCCCGGCGAAGAGCGCTGACGCCGGCGCGCGCCCGCGCTCTCACCCGATTCGCCCTCAAAGCGCCACCTGCCCGGCGGGTGGCCACCTTGGAATCACATGCAAGAAGTCACGATCTACTCCGACGGCGCCTGCAAGGGCAATCCCGGCCGCGGCGGCTGGGGCGCGGTGCTCGTCGCCGGCGCCAGCGAGAAAGAAATGTTCGGCGGCGAGCCCAACACTACCAACAACCGCATGGAAATGACCGCCGTGATCGAAGCATTGCGCGCGCTCAAGCGTCCCTGCGTCGTGCGTGTCTATACCGACTCGCAGTATGTCCAGAAGGGCATCAGCGAATGGCTGCCCGGCTGGAAGGCCCGCGGGTGGAAGACCGCCGACAAGAAGCCTGTCAAGAACGCCGACCTGTGGCAGGAACTGGACACCCTGGCGCAGCCGCACCAGATCTCCTGGCACTGGGTGCGCGGCCACAACGGCCACCCCGGCAATGAGCGCGCCGACGCGCTGGCCAACCGCGGCGTCGAATCGATCGGCCGCTGATCCCTCTCGCTAACAAGAAACCGCGGGGCGCCCACGCAGCTCCGCTAGAATGCCCGCCATGCGACAAATCGTTCTCGACACCGAAACCACCGGCCTGAGTGCCGCCACCGGCGACCGCCTGATCGAAATCGGCTGCGTCGAGCTGATGAACCGCCGCCTGACGGGGCGCCACCTGCACTTCTACGTCAACCCGGAACGCGATATCGACGAGGGCGCGATCGCCGTGCACGGCATCACGGTCGAGTTCCTGGCCGACAAGCCCCGCTTTGCCGAAGTCGTCAACGACATCCGCGAGTTCATCCAGGATGCCGAGCTGATCATCCACAACGCGCCGTTCGACCTGGGCTTCCTCGACATGGAATTCCAGCTGCTGGGCCTGCCGCCGTTCCGCCAGCATGCCGGCAATGTGATCGACACCCTGCGCGAAGCCCGCCAGATGTTCCCCGGCAAGCGCAACTCGCTCGACGCCCTGTGCGACCGCCTGGGCATCAGCAACGCCCACCGCACGCTGCACGGCGCCCTGCTGGATGCCGAGCTGCTGGCCGAGGTCTACCTGGCCATGACGCGCGGCCAGGATTCGCTGGTGATCGACATGCACGACAGCACCGCAGGCCACGGCGGCGCGGTTGCCGCGGCCGACCTGTCGCGCCTGGCCCTGCCCGTGCTGCGCGCCACGGACGAAGAGCAGCAGGCCCATCTCGCCCTGCTCAAGGGCCTGGACAAGGCCAGCGGCGGCAAGACGGTGTGGCAGGAAGCCCCCGCGGCAGAACCCGGAAGCCTGGCCGCCTGACAAAAATCAAAAAAGGGCTTTACAAGATACAAGAACCTCTGCATAATCTCATTTCTCCGCTGCACGACGGCAACGACGGCGCAGTAAGGGGTGGTTAGCTCAGCGGTAGAGCACTGCCTTCACACGGCAGGGGTCACAGGTTCAATCCCTGTACCACCCACCAGATTCGGAAAAGCCAGCCTTGCGCTGGCTTTTCTCATTCCCGGGGTTAGGATGCACTAACCCTTCGATTTCTGGCCTCCCTCGAATCGGTCCGGTTGCCACAAATTTGCCACACGCAAACTTGTGAAGGACCACGAATGGCGACTATTCGGCAACGGGGATCGAACTGGGAAGCCCAGATTCGACGCAAAGGCTGGCCCACCCTCTCCCGCAACTTCTCGACCAAGGGCGACGCCCGGGCATGGGCAACCGTCATTGAGTCCGAGATCGAACGCGGCGTCTTCATTGATCGCACCGAAGCCGAAAAAAGCCTGGGCGATCTGATTCGGAGATACCTGCACGAGGTGTCTGCCCAGAAGAAGGGCGCGCAATCGGAACGGTATCGTCTCACCGCGATGCTTCGCGATCCCCTTACGCAGGTGAAGGTCGCGGCCTTGTCAGGCAAGCTCATCGCCGAGTGGCGCGACAAACGACTGAAGCAGGTATCCGGCTCGACAACGAACCGTGACCTGAACCTGATTTCCCACGTGATTAATGTGGCACGCAAAGAATGGGGAATCCACATTGACAATCCCGTGTCAATGATTCGCCGGCCCGCGGAAAATCGCGGGCGCAACCGCCGCCTGGGATATGGAGAGGAGGAACGACTCCTCGCCGCACTCGAAACACCTCCACGCGACCCCAGAGGACGCCTTACCGGCCCTAGCAATCCCTGGATGCGACCGCTCGTGATCGTGGCCATGGAAACCGCCATGCGGCGGGGCGAGTTGCTCTCGCTTCATTGGAGGGATGTCGATCTCAGCGACAGGTACGCTCGTCTTCACGACACCAAGAACGGCTCAGCACGCGATGTACCGCTTTCAACGAGGGCCACGGCCACCCTGGCAACACTCCCTCGTCATATCTCTGGCCGCGCTTTCCCCATTACCGCCGACGCGGTCAAGAAATCGTTCACCCGGGCCGTAGCAAGAGCTGGCTTGGAGGATTTTCATTTCCATGACCTCAGGCATGAGGCAACTAGTCGCATCGCGGACAAATTGGACAATGTACTTGAGCTTTCAGCTGTCGATGTTGAAGCGTTACTACCATCCGCGCGCGCGGGATCTCGCGCTAAAGCTCGGGTAACGCATAGCCCACAAAGCACTGATGCGGCGAATGCAGTGGTAGCAGCCACCGCACCCGCCTGACCACAACCAACCTTTCAAGGAGGTTCGCTATGGCTGACGCCATTCTAGCCGCGCACCCGCTGCGCACCCTGCCCCAAGACAGCGACCTGTCCTGCGTGCTCGACCTGGAAAACCCGTTCTATATGACTCTGGAGCGGCTGGAAGGGCTGATCACGGCCCAGCCAGCGGGCGAGATCCGCGCCTATCTTTTCGGCCTGTACGACATGCGCCGGGCCACCGTCTACGCCCGGGGGGACTGAGATGCGGCGCGCGCTGTTGCTTACCGTTGCCCTAGCCGGAGTTTGCCCAGCAGGGGCCCAGACTGTGGCGGATATCCTGCGGGCTGGCCAAGCCGCTGAGGCAGCGCTTGAAGCCCAGCGGCAGGCGGCGGAACGAGCTGTGTGGAAGGCCAACGAGGAGGCCATCGATAACACCGTAGTGTGGACATGCACCTGTGTGAATGGCCAGGCGATTTGGAGCTTCAAGACGGTCAGGCAGATACGAGCCGAGAGCGGCGTCAGGACCGAACGCTCGCAGGCCCTTTTCGACGCCTACCCGCAGATGAGCACACAGCTCAACGCGCAGCTGACCAATCGTTGCCAGTAGTGGTCTATGGCAGGCTTCATGTTGCTGGCCATGAAGACAGAGAGCAAAAATCTTTACTTATCAGATGGTTGCCTTGACTCTTGCCATTTAGTCTGGCGCTCGATTTTGCGACGAGGTGGTTTGCCAAATGATCTAAGTGTCAGGATCCGGAATTCGTGAGACTGCGTTTTCCGAAAAATCAACGACTTAGCAGTTAATTGGGCCAGCGCTCTCCCGTACTAGAAGCGGAAATAGCGAGAACTGCCCTGACTTGAAGCACGAATTCGTTGGACTGCTCTGCACCAGTTGCTCACTGTCTCCTGGCGACCCGTAACGGTCGTCCGCGGGCGTACTCCGAGTGTCTGCAGTACGGCCCATAGCGGCCGCCTTCTGTCGCCCCTATACCTTCTTTTCAAGCGACTTCTGAAACGTCTCTACTAAAAAGTCAATGAACGCACGAGCACGTGCTGTCTGATTTCGGCGCTGCGAGTAGTAGACAAAGAGGTCCGCCGAAGGCAGTTTGAACTGCGGTAAGACGACTCGCAACCGGCCGCTCTCCAGATACTTTGCCAAGTCCCACTCGGAACGGATCAGGATGCCGTGCCCGTCGAGCGCCCAGCCGAGAACGATATCCCCGTCGTTGCTGGATAGGGCCCCGGTGACCTTAACGCTTTCGTGATGCCCCGCCTGCTCGAAGCGCCAGATGGTGTGGGCTTCGTCGTTCTGTCTGTGAATGATGCAGCGATGCTTGTGAAGCTCGGACAATGACTGCGGTGACCCGAATTTGTCCAGGTAGACCGGCGAAGCGCAGAGGAAGCGACGGTTCGACATGATCCGCCTTGCGCTCAGCCGGTTATCCGGCAGCGTTCCGAACCGGATAGCCAGGTCGACACCACTGTCAACAAGGTCTACGGGGCGATCCGTGACTTCAAGCTGCACCTCCACCTGTGAATAGCGCTTTGCAAACTCGGACACCAGAGGAGCAATGGTGGTCCGTCCGAAGCCGAGTGTTGCATTGACCCGCAGCAGTCCGCGAGGTTCGGCACCGCTGCTTGCCACAACGCTCTCCATCTCCCGGAGGTCCGCCAGGATCCTCTTGGCATATGCCAGGTAGGTCTCGCCTTCGTTCGTCAGGCTGATGCGTCGCGTGGTGCGATTCACGAGCCGTACTCCAAGGCGGCTTTCCATCAGGGCCAGCCGCTTTGTCGCTGCGGGGGGCGTCAGATCCAGTTCGCGCGCCGCGGCCGCTAGAGAGGCGTGCCGGGCAATCAGGACGAAGAACTCCAGTTCGGACGCGATTTCAGTCTTCACTTTGAGCGAATAATGAAATGAAAGTGATTCAATTGTAGTACGCCATTCCGCACCTAAGCTACGTACTCCGACGCGCCCAGCGTTCAAGTAATGTGAGTCAGGAGACACACTGTGAGAGTCGTAGAAATCCACGAGAAGACCTTCCCGATCAGCTCGCCCATCCGCAATGCCTACATCGATTTCAGCAAGATGACGCTGAGCCTCGTCGCCGTGGTCACCGACGTGATCCGCGACGGCAAGCCCGTGGTCGGCTACGGCTTCAACTCCAACGGTCGCTATGGCCAAGGCACCCTGATGCGTGAGCGGTTCATTCCGCGCATCCTGGAAGCCGATCCGGAGTCGCTGGTCGACGCCACCGGCAAGAACCTGGATCCGCACAAGATCTGGGACACCATGTTCAAGAACGAGAAGCCGGGCGGCCATGGCGAGCGATCGGTGGCCATCGGCACCATCGACATGGCGGTCTGGGATGCTGTCGCCAAGATCGAAGGCAAGCCCTTGTTCCAGTTGCTGGCCGACCGCTATGGCAACGGGCAGGCGGACCGCAAGGTGTTCGTCTACGCCGCCGGCGGTTACTACTATCCCGGCCAGGATCACGGCAAGCTGAAGGACGAGATGCGCAGCTACATCGACCGCGGCTACACCGTGGTCAAGAAGAAGATCGGCGGCGCGTCGCTGGACGAGGATCTGCGACGCATCGACTCGATTCTGAGCGTGCTGCAGGATGGTCAGAAGCTCGCCGTCGATGCCAATGGGCGCTTCGACCTCGACACCGCCATCCAGTACGCCAAGGCGCTTTCCCAATACGATCTGTTCTGGTACGAGGAGCCGGGCGATCCGTTGGACTTCGAGCTGCAAGCGACGCTGCGCAACTACTATGACAAGCCGATGGCCACCGGCGAAGACCTGTTCTCGATGCAGGACGCCCGCAACCTGATTCGCTACGGCGGCATGCGCCCGGATCGCGACTACCTGCAATTTGACTGCGCGCTCAGCTATGGCCTGGTCGAATACCTGCGCACGCTTGACATGCTCAAGCAGCACGGCTGGTCGGCCACCCGCTGCATTCCGCATGGCGGCCACCAGATGTCACTGAATATCGCAGCGGGCTTGGGCCTGGGGGGCAATGAAAGCTATCCCGACCTGTTCCAGCCGTTTGGCGGCTTCCCCGATGGCGTCAAGGTCGAGAAGGGCTACCTCACGATGCCCGACCTGCCCGGTATTGGCTTCGAAGGCAAGTCAGACCTGTATAGCGTGATGCGGCAGCTGTCGGCTTAAGCCGCAGCAATTCAAAAACATAAACGGAGACAACCATGTGGATCAAGCAAGCGGCCGCCCGCGCCGCAACCCTATGCATTTTCAGCGGCCTCTTCGTCACGTCCGGCTACGCCCGTGCCGAATATCCGGAGAAGCCTGTCACCTTGGTTGTCCCGTTCGTGGCTGGAGGCCCGAGCGACAAGATCGCTAGAGACGTCGCCGAATCGCTGCGGAAAACACTCGGCACCACGGTTGTCGTCGAGAATACCGCTGGTGCCGGCGGTACCATCGGTACGGCTCGTGTCGCCCGGGCGACCCCGGATGGCTATACGCTGCTGGTCCACCATATCGGCCTGGCGACGGCACCAGCCCTGTACAAGAAGCTTGGCTACAAGACCTCGGACCTGGAATTCCTGGGGCTGATCAACGAGGCTCCGTCGACACTGATCGGCAAGAACGCCCTGCCTCCGAACAACATGCCCGAACTCAAGAAGTTTATTGCGGCGAATGGCGGAAAGCTGAACCTGGCAAACGCGGGCGTGGGCTCTGCGTCGCACCTCTGTAGCCTGCTGCTGCAAAGCACGCTGAAAAGCGACATGACCTTTGTCCCGTACAAGGGAACGGCGCCCGCGATGTCCGACATCATGGGTGGGCAGATCGATCTGATGTGTGAGCAGGCCACCAACAGTACGCCACAGATCGAAGCCAAGAAGGTCAAGGCGTTTGGGGTGACAAGTGCCCAACGCTCGACGGTGCCGGCGTTGGCGGGCATTCCGACCCTCAACGAAGCCGGCTTGCCGGGATTCAACTTCACCGTCTGGCACGGTTTGTATGCGCCTCGCGGTACCCCGCCAGCCGTACTTGAGAAAATCAACAAGGCCCTGCGCGCAGCGCTGAAGGATCCGGCGTTAATCAAACGTGAAGAGGCATTGGGCATCACGGTTGTCACCGACGACCGTCTCTCACCGGCAGGCCATAAGAAGTTTTTCAACGAAGAAGCTAATCGGTGGACGAAAGTCATCACGGACGCTGGCATTCAGCCGGAGTGACTGCATAGCGCTCCCCACCGGCCGGGCACCTGGTCTGGTGCCGTCCTGTCCTTTTCCAACATTCTTGATCGCCAGGCGGCTCCGATGTACTGGAGCTGCCATAGGGCCCCGTGCGTCCGAAGCTTGGCGGTTGCACCACGAATCGCACCTGCAGGAGACAACAGTGCGGCCTTCATTTCTGAAGAAACACCTATCGAACGGGCGACCGGCTGTCATTGCGAAGCGCATTGAGAAATTGGGCTTGCGCCTGCGAGAATTGGCGTTGCCAGTTGTTCGTCGACGACGATCTGTACCGCTCTCAGGACGCGCTCTTCCTCGCCTTCTGCAAACACTACGCGTTTTCTGGCAGAAGCGATGCTCTTCGCTTGCTGGAAGACCGGCTTCACCAGGTTGCCGCTGTGATAGACGAACTGCTGCAGATGCTGGCGATACGTTTCCATATCCTCGATAGGCCGCGTGGCAACCCCGGAATCCATGGCTGAACCGCCCCGGATTTTGAGGAGGCTCCAATCTTTGAGAGAATGGAGCCATGAGGAAGTCAGTGAAGTTTTCCCCCGAGGTCCGCGAGCGCGTCGTGCGCATGGTGTTCGAGCATCGTGGCGAGCACGAATCGCAGTGGGCTGCCGTGGTGTCGATCGCAGCAAAGATCG
>NZ_JBYTAG010000062.1:0-43167 GCF_058787995.1 Cupriavidus sp. FW305-27 | reverse complement strand
GGATTGGACCCCGCCGCCCCGGCACTGACTGACTGGGCAAGCTGCCCACCGTTATCGATGAATCCAGCCGTGGCATAGACCGAAGTCCGCTTGGAAAAGGCATAGGCACCGCGCAGCGCATACAGCATGGCCTTGTTGGCGCTGTCATGGAACTTGAGGTAATAGACCTGCCCGGCCAGCGTGAAGGCCGGCGTGATGTCGTAGGCCATGCCGCCATACCAGAGCTCGCTGCGCGGCGTCGCGCTGCCTTCGTTGTCGCGGCGGATCACGCCCACGCCCAGCTTGGCGCGCGACAGCAGTACATAGCCGCTCAGCGACAGGCGGTCGTCGGTCAGCGACTTGTTGCCAAGCCCGCCGAATGCGCCGGGCCCGCCGCGCAGCGAGTCATAGGCAGCGGTGACGCCCCAGCCCTTGTGCTCATACCGGATCAGCGCCGACCATTCCCGGCAGGCAGACTTGCTGGCAGGGTTCTCGCCCGCGCAATTGGTGCCGGCCGGGCTGGGGCCGGCGTTGATCGCATCGCGCCCGAAGCTGTAGGTGGCACCGACGGTCAGCCCGCCGAAGGTGCCCTTGTAAGCCACCGCATTGTCGGCACGCGTATTCGGCAGGTAGCTGTCGAGCGACGCCGCGCCGTACACGTTGGGGCCGAGGATGTCCGAGTCCAGGTTGGCCCAGAACAGCATGGTGTACTGCCGCCCCAGCGACAGCTGGCCCCACTTGCCACTCAGCCCCACCAGCGCCTGCCGCCCGAACAGCCGTCCGCCCTGGTTGGCACCGCCGGTATCGGGGGCGAAGCCGGACTCCAGCACGAACACGCTCTTGAGCCCGCCGCCCAGATCCTCGGTGCCGCGCAGGCCCCAGCGCGACGGCACGGTGCCGGTGAGGGTCGGCATGCGCACCAGGCTGTCGCCGCCCGCGCCGACCTTGTTCACGTATTCCACGCCGGTATCGATCACGCCGTACATCGTCACGGACTGCGCCGCGGCCAGCGTCGGGCTAAGCGCAAGCAGCGCGGCCCCCATGGTTCCGATCTTCATTTGCTGTCTCCTCCGTGGGTCTTTCTTGTCGTTGTGGTGGTACGCGGCCGCCGCCCTATGCAGCCGTGGTGTTGTAGCGCTGATGGATGTTGTTGAGGCTCCGGTAGGCACCGGCAAACTCCCGCAGCTCCAGCGACAAGGCCAGGTAGCGGCGCCGGTATGGCTCGGCGAAATGCGCGGTCAAGGTATCGAACAAGGCGCTGACGGTACGGTCGAGCACGTCCTGCGAGCGCCCCCGCGCGACGGCCAGCGTCACGTGCACGAAGGCATCGTCGCTGCTGCCGTCGGCCATGCGGTAGGACTCCAGGCATAGCGCGCGCGCACGGATGCCGCCCACCGGAAACGCGCCGTCCTGCGCGATCAGGACCGCGCTCAGTCCGGCCAGCAAGGCATCGATGCGCACGACCGGCGCGAGGTTGTGGGTGTATTCGACGATCAGGTGCGGCATGGCGTATTCCCTCCTGTGCGCTTGCGGCGCCGATGGCTAGCGCGCCTTGCGCGCGGCAAAGCCGCCGTCGGCATGGACCACCTTGCCGTCGACCATCGTCAGCACCGAGCGGATGCGGTGGATGTCTTCAACGGGGACGGTCAGGTAGGGCTTGTCGAGCACCGCCAGGTCGGCCAGCTTGCCGGCCTCCAGCGTGCCGCGCGAGGCCTCGTCGAATGAAATCCACGCGGCATTGGCGGTGTACAGCCGCAGCGCCTCCAGCCGCGACAGCCGGAAGTCCTCCTTGCGCCTGACTTCCTTGCCGATCGAATAGCCGCCGACGTGGAACTCCAACGCGCGCCAGACGCCGGGGATGCCGATGCGCGTGGCATCCGTGCCGCCCGCCACCTTCAGCCCGTGCCGCAGGGCCAGGCGCACGGGCGGCGCGGCCTCGGCCACATGGTGGTCGTTGGCGTGGCCGATGGCGCCGGCCTCGAAGTACGGCCCCATCTGCACCGTGTAGGAAAGCCCAAGCGCCTTCATGCGCCGGAACGTCTCCGGCTTGCCGGTATTCAGGTGGGCCATGGCCCAGCGCAGCTTGCCCAGGTCATGGCGCTTGCCCACTTCCTCGAAGACATCGAGGATCGCGCTGGCGGCATCGTCGGTATAGGCATGGATCTCGACCGGATAGCCGCGGCTGGCGGCGAACGTTGCCACCTTGAGCAGTTCCTCGCGGTCCTTCGCCGACGGCTGGAAACCAGGTCCCATCTTCACGCCGTCGTCCATGCCGAACACCAGCATCTCGCCCGGGCCGAGGAAGCGCAGCTTGCCGTCGCCCAGGCGCGGCGGCAGGTAAGCCAGCGTATTGCGGAACCATTCGGCCTCGTTGCCAGCGACCACGGTCGGGATGCGGTAGCCGACCCGCAGCGACAGGCTGTCCTCGCGCCACAACGCGTACAGCGGATCGTAGGCGGGGCCCGGTCCCGCGGTGGGATCGATCAGCGCGGTGACTCCCAGGCTGTTGAGGCGGCTGAAAAAGGACTGCAGGCTGGCCTTGGCGTCGACCTGGCTCTGCGCCAGGATGCGGCCGAACAGCGCCGACAGCGGCCGGATCGCGCCGAAGATCCGGCCGGTGGGGCGCCCTTCGCTGTCGCGCTCCACGCGGATGCCCGGCGGCAGCGCATCCGGCTGGTCGAGCTTGAGCGCTTCGATCGCCCTGGCGTTGACCAGTGCATAGTCGTACAGGTACTGCACATAGGCCGGATTGTCAGGCAGCAGCGCGGTCAGCTCGGCAGGGGTCGGCGCGCGCTTCTCGGTGAACTGGTCGGGGTGCCAGGAACCTGTCACGGCCACCCATTTGCCGGGGCCACGCGACAGCGCGGTCTTGCGCAGCAGCTCCAGCCCCGCGGCCAGGCTGGTAGTCTCGCCTTCATACCAGTAAGTCTCGAAGGCATAGCTCTGGCCGCCGCGAATGGCGTGGATATGGGTGTCGATCAGGCCGGGGATGACCGTGCGCCCGCCCAGGTCGATCACCTCCGTGCGCGGGCCGGCCAGGCGCCGGATGTCCCGGCTGGTCCCCACCGCGGCAATGCGGTCGCCGCGGATGGCCAGGGCCTGCGCCACTGTGTCCGTGGCGTTCATGGTGAGTACCGTGCCATTGACCAGGATCCGGTCGGCATACGCGCCGGCTTGCGCCTGCGCTCCCGAAGCCGCCACCAGGCAGCCGACGGCCATGGCATGCGCCAGGGCCCGTGCAATGCAACGCATATCGATGTTTCCTTCGTGCAGGAGAGGTGGCGCCCGGCCCCCGGGCGCCGTGGCGGCGTTACTGGCCCGGCTGTGCGCCCGAGCGCTTGACGATGGGCTCGAGCTTGGCGATGTCGGCGGCGATCAGCTTGTCGAAGGCAGCCGGCGTCGAGGGCTTGGCCTCGGCGCCTTGCGCAATCAGCTTCTCCTTGGTCGCCGGCGCGCTGAGCGCTTGCTGCATCGCCGTGTTCAGGCGGGCGACGACATCCTTGGGCGTGCCCGCGGGCGCCAGCACGCCGAACCAGGCATCGAAGACATAGCCCGGCACGCCCGCTTCGGCGATGGTGGGCACGTCCGGCAGCGACGGCACCCGCGCCGCCGTGGCCACGCCCAGGATGCGCAGCTTGCCGTCCTTGACGAACTGCAGCGCAGTGATGGACGGCGCGAAGAACATGTCGACGCGCCCGCTCATCACATCGGTGATCGCCGCCGGCGCGCCCTTGTACGGGATATGCCGGGTCTGCACGCCCGCGGTCACGTTGAACAGCTCGCCGCTCAGGTGCGAAGAGCTGCCGCTGCCCGCCGAGCTGTAGGTGACGGAATCGGGCCTGGCGCGCGCAGCCGCCAGCAGGTCCTTGAGCGTGCGGTAGGGGCTGGAGGCGCTGACCACCAGCAGGTAGGGCATGGTCGCCACCGTGGAGATGCCCTTCAGGTCGCGGGCGGTGTCGTACGGCAGCTTGGGATAGAGCGTGGGATTGACCGCATGCCCGGCGGAGGTCAGCAGCAGCGTGTAGCCGTCCGCGGGCGCCTTGGCCACCACCGCGGTGCCGATGGTCCCACCCGCGCCGGGGCGGTTGTCCACCACGATCTGCATGTTCGAGCTGGTGCCGATCTCGGCGCTGACGATGCGTGCGAGCAGGTCGGTGGCGCTGCCGGCAGCAAACGGCACGATCATGCGGATCGGCTTGTCGGGATACGCTTCGGCTTGCGCCGCGCCGTGCAGCAGCGGCAGGCAGAGCGCCGTGGCAAGCGCCGCGCGCAGGATGTTCTGGAATTTCATTGGGGTACTCCTGGAATCGTGGGGGATGGCCTGACGTGCGCCGTGCTCAGAAGACGTGGCGCATGCCCAGCGCAACGGTCTGCGGATCGGCGCCGGCGGAAATGCCCAGCTCATTGATCGCAAAGTCGTAGGTGGCATTCTTCTTGTTGAAGATGCGGCTGTAGAAGCCAAACACCGAGGTGCGCTTGGACAGCGGGTACTCATAGCCCAGGGTGGCCTGGACCGCGCCGGTATCCGCTCCGCTGCGGAAGAAGCCGACAGTCTCGGTGGCGTTGCCACGGCCGTTGCCGGCCACGCCGACGCCGGCGCGCAGGCTGCCCGCCCATAGCTTCTGCACCACAGACGCGTAGTAGGCATCGCGCTTCAGGTCGCCGGTGGCGGTGCGGTAGTGCAGCCGCTCATAGATGGCCGAGACCTTGGTGGTCGGGAACTGGTACGACAGCCCGATCTTCATACCTTCGTCGTCGCGTCCCGCGGTCTGGTAGTTGTTGTGGCGCTCATAGGCCAACACGACATTGAGCGGGCCGTTGTCATAGGCCCCCGCGAACGACCACAGGCTCGGGTTGCGCGGCACCGTAATGCGCTCTTCGTTGATACCCCAGGTCACGCCGCCGCTGAAGCCGTTCCACTTCGGGCTGCGGTAATGGACACTGTTCTTCTGGCGGCGATCGAAGGAGCTGGTGTCCTGGACATTGTCGGAGGTCGGGGTCGAGCCATTGCCGATCAGCGCCATGTAGCCGGCCGTGGTCGGATAGAACGGATCGTAGGACGAGGTGGCTTCCAGGTAGGGCGTGGTCCAGTTGCCCATGAAAAAGCTGCCAGCTGAGCCGGCCAATCCAATGCGGGTGTTGCGGCTGGCCAGTTGTCCGCTGCCCGTATCCAATGAGATATTGCTCTCGATCTGCCAGATCGCCTTGAGGCTGCCATACAGCGATTCCTCGCCGCGCATGCCGAAGACCGAGCGGTTGTTGGTCAGCCGGCCGGTGCCGCCCAGCTTGGTGCCGTCGGAAGCCGTCGACGCATCGGAATACTCCATCGATGTATTCAGCCGGCCATAGAGCGTGACATTGCTCTGTGCGAAGGCGCCGGTGCAGCAGGCCGCAAGCGCCGCAAAGGCGGCACCCGCAAGGGGGTTCTTCATATTGTCTCCAGTGTCTTGCGCCTGTCCGAACCGATACGGGGATGCCTGCCCCGCCCTGTGCACGAAACCGCGGGCAACAACGACCCCTGCCCCATTTACGGCATCAGCATCTGGTGGATTCTTGGTGGCGCTCTTTTAGTGCGGCGGATTTACGCGACCATTCAGCGTGAGGTGATTCTAGAAATGGCGAATCACAGCGTCCATTCGCATTTTCTTTTCGTCACCATACCGATTTGTTATTGGAATACCGGGCCCGCGCCACGCCTTGCCAGTGCCGCAAAAGCCGACGCTGTCGGGCTTGAGCATAGGTACTTGGGGACGTGCCTGGTAGCGGGTGTGGCTGTACCACTGCGTTCCAGGCATAGGACGCTGGACGCCGGAAGCCGTGCGCTATGCCGCGCATTCCCAGGCGCGGCCGCAGGCAGCCATGACCGCTCGTCGCGCTCAATAGCTTGTGGATGTGTCGCATGGCACCCGCCGCATCAGAACGTATAGCCGAGCGCCAGGTAGAGAAAGCGCGTGTTGTGTCCGCCAACGGCCTTCAGCGTGCGGCTCTCATCCACATACACGGCGCCGCCATTGACCAGCACATGCCGGCTCGCCTGCCATGCAACATCCACAGAGAGCTGGCTGCTGCTGTACTGGCCGGAGCGGCCCGCGGTGCCGGGAACCGGGATGCCCGCCGAGGTGTAGACCGCGTCGTGCGTGGTTGCCCGCCAGATGAAGTCACAGGCGAAGGTCAGCTTGATGCCGGCCGCGGGAACCAGCGTCAGCGACGGCTGGATATCCAGCACGTTGGAGGCGCCGATCAGGCCGGCTTGATTGAAGTAGGCCTCTTGCGTTACTGGCCTGCCTTTACGGTCGTGTAGCTCGTGATCAGATTTCGATAATCAGGGATGTGATTCGAAAATAGCGTTCCAAGTCCCTCGATATCATTCCTCCAGTCGCGGTGCAGTTCGCAGGCGATACCAAACCACGTCATCAACTGTGCCCCAGCCTCTGCCATCCTGTTCCACGCCGAGTGGCGCGTTACTTCATTGAACGTACCCGATGCATCCGTGGCGACGAACACATCATAGCCTTCGGCCATCGCGGAAAGCGCTGGAAAGGCAACGCAGACCTCAGTGACCACGCCGGCAATTATCAACTGCTTCCTTCCCGTGGCCTTCACTGCTTTGACAAAGTCCTCGTTGTCCCACGCATTGATTTGTCCTGGCCGAGGAATGAAAGGTGCATCGGGAAAAATCTGCTTCAACTCCGGGACCAGTGGGCCATTTGGTCCATCCTCGAAACTGGTGGTCAGAACGGTGGGGAGCTTGAAATACTTGGCAAGGTCTGCAACGGCCAGAACATTGTTCTTGAACTTGTCTGGCTCGATATCGCGAACGAGGGAGAGAAGACCGGCCTGATGATCGACCAAGAGAACGGCTGCATCATTCTTGTCCAACCGCTTGTAGGGCTTGCTCATGGCAATCTCCTTTGTAGCAGGATTGAGCCAAATTCGGCACTTTCTGTGGGTGACGGCGACTCACCGCCGACTCCTATTCTTGTCGATCGAACCAGAATTTGAAAGCCGGGGCGGCCGTGGATCTTTCCTCCGACTAACGGGGTATGATCATTTGTCCGTAGAGACGGCATGAACGGTCGTTGAATCGACACCCAGTCGATGGCGGAGATGGGTCGCAAACGGAAGTCTGTGGTTGCGGCAGGCCAGCGTTACATGCTCGCCCTTTCCGCCTCAGTCAGGCCAATCCTGACTTGCGAGTTTTCGGGCTTGGCGTCGGTCACCCCATCAATGCCTCGTTGGTCATGAGCACGATTTTGCCGGCCACGCCTTTCTCACCGAGCAACTCGTGCGCAAGTTTTGCCTCGCTAAGAGAGAATTTCCGAGCAATCAGCGGCTTGATTCTCTCTTGTTGAAGTAGGTCCAGCAGAACAGTCAAGTCCTGCCGGAACAATGCCGGTTTCATCCGCTTGAGCCATTGAATGCTGTAGGGGACCACCCGCTTCCGGCCCGGGAGGAGCCAGCCTCCAACAATGCACACACCGAAAATCGCAAGTCGCTGGAAGCGGTTACGACGCCCCGAGCGACCTGATGCCAGGCGTCCCCCACGTAGCGAGGCAGTAAGGCCATAGGCTACGACTTTCCCGCGGGGATGGAGAGCGTCGCGGGAACGCCAGATGTTGCTGCCGCCGATCCCGTCGAAGACGACGTCTACGCCGTCACCCGTCAGGCGGCGTATCTCTTCCACGAAATCAAGCCTTTGATAGTCAATGGGTATGCCGCCCAGGCCAGAAACCGCCATCGCATCTTGCGATGAACAGGTCCCGTACATTTGCAGCCCGGCGAGGCGCCCAAGCTGCAATAGTGCCGAGCCAACTCCGCCCGCCGCACCGTGAATCAAGACCTGCTGACCCGGCTCGACTTTGGCGCAGCGATGCAACATCTGGTACGCAGTAACGTAGTTCAGTACGAGGCTGACAGCCTCGGCCACGTCCACTCCCGGAGGCACGGGAACCAGTTCGCGCTGAGCCAGACAGACGAACTCGGCGTATGCGCCGCTGATCGGCAAGGCTGCAATGATCTGACCGGGTTCAACCCCGGAGACCCCACTGCCTAGTTTGTCCACCATGCCGACCAGATCCCAACCGGGCGTAAAAGGCAGCGGGGGCGTTTCGGGGTGAAAGCCCTCGCGCATCATTAGGTCCGGTTGGCCCACACCGGCTGCCAGCACCCTCACCCGCACTTCGCCGACCTTGGGTTCGGGGCATTCCTCCTCCACTACGTGAAGCGCATCGGGCCCGCCGTAGTTGGTGACTATGATGCGCCTGTGTTTCATAGCGTTGGAGAGTATCCGTCTCGTACCACAACAACGTCGCAGATCGGCGACACTAGCGACAAAGCCTTGAGACTAGCGGCTCGTATGTACGCAGCCTCTGCATTAAAACTAGGTGCTATCTCGCCAGCGCGGTTGACCTAAGTCAACGGGGTTGGCCTTGACGATTCAGCCTACAGAATGCATTCCATCCGACGCACCAAAGAGCATCACTGATCTATCGACGGACCAAGAATCTGCGTGCCGTTCAATTGTTTGTCGGCCATACCACTTGAGAGCACAGCGCGCTATCTTGGAGTGAGGTGCGTGGCCGGATAGCGGTCGCTTGCCGGCCTAGTAACTGCCAGTTTCTGCCATCCAACAGGTGGCACCCAACGGCGGAAGCTCCTTCTAATGTGGCCACTCGCGCGACCGCCCTGAGTTCGTCCCCAAAGCGTACGCCGCCAATACCGTTGAGGCGGGCGACTTGCGTGGACAAGCAAGAATTCAGGGCAAGCCAGGCCAATTCTGTCCTAATGGGTTTTTCAAAACGGTGCGAAGCGCCGTTCCCGACCTTGAAACGGTCGGTGATCCGCAGCAATTGGAACGCGCCGATGTCGGAGCGGGGACATCCAGGACTCGCTTTCTCTTGATCCGGCGCAAAGCAGCCACGGCCCTTCATGACTATTCACTATCCAAGTGCCAACCTTTCGGGGGAGCCGGCCATGTACCCGATTGTCGAAACGCGTCTTGGCAAGGTGCGAGGCCTCCGCTGCGATGGCGTGTACGCGTTCAAGGGCATCCCATATGCTGGCCCACCGTTCGGCATGAACAGGCTGCGGCCGCCGCAATCCGCAGCACCCTGGCGTGGCGTGCGGGATGCGCTCTCGTTTGGGCCGAAATCGCCACAGATTGCGTACCCGCCCGGCATCGCGGAGGCACTCGGACAACTCGTTGGCGGCGGCGAGGATTGCCTCGGCGACGGTCTCGCCAATCTCGGACTACTTGACCAGATCGCCGCGCTCGAGTGGGTGCAGCAGAACATTGATGCATTTGGCGGGGACCCAGGTCAGGTCACTATTTTTGGGCAGTCGGCCGGCGGGATGAGCGTCGCAACCCTCCTTACCGTGCCACGCGCGCAAGGGTTGTTTCGGCGGGCAATCGTGGAAAGCGGAAACACACCCCGTGTCACTTCGGCCAACACGGCGAAACGCATTGGCCACAGGCTGGCGGCGCTCCTGAAGGTCGATCCCACCAGGGAGGCGATTGCCTCAACCACGCCCGCGCAGGTTCTGCAGGCACAGGCGCAATTGCGCGAGGAACTGACTGCCGATCCGGACCCGGCTTTCTGGGGGGAGGTTGCGCTTAGCAGCCTCCCGTGGGCGCCTACGGTCGATGGAGCAATTCTTCCTGCCCCCCCAATCGACGCCATTCGCGCGGGCGTGGCCGCGAACACAGCACTGTTGGTCGGTTCGAATACCAAGGAGACCCGGCTCTTCCTGGTCCCCAGCGGAGCCATAGATCGCATTACCGAGGCCTCCGTCCTGGCGCTGGTGGCCGCGTACGGCCTGTCGGCCGGAGGCCTGAGCGGCTACCGCGCAGCACATCCCACGGCCACCGCTGGTGAGCTGTTCTCGGAAATCCAGACGGATTGGTACTGGCGCATCCCTGCCGTTCGACTCGCAGACGCCCACGCGGCGAATGCCCGGATTTCGACGTACATGTATGAGTTCGCGTGGCGTTCGCCTCAGTTGGGAGGTCGTCTGGGCGCGGCGCATGGGGTGGAGATACCATTCATCTTCGATACTTTGGGCCCCGGAGCAGAGGCGCTGGTCGGCCCAACACCGCCACAGTCGCTCGCCGACGCGATGCACCGGGCCTGGGTTGCGTTCGCCGTCAACGGCGATTGCGGCTGGCCCACCTACGATCCGGTCCACAGGTCAACGATGCGCTTCGACACGCCGTCTGCCGTGGTAGACGACCCGTTGGCCGTGAGGCTTGCCCTCTGGCACGGCGTGCCTTAGTGCGTCGTACCGCTGGCCTTCCGAACAGCTCCACCCGCAACATGTCCAAGCGCATCGTGATCATCCAGGGGCATCCAGACCCATCGGGCCAGCGCTTGCTGCATGCGCTGGCGGACGCCTACGCTCAAGGCGCGACCACGGCAGGACACGGCGTACGGCGCATCGAGGTGGCGAAGCTCGACTTCCCGCTGCTTCGCACGCAGGCTGAGTTCGAGACTGGCACACTGCCTCCTGCATTGGAGCAGCCAAGGGAGGACATGCGCTGGGCGGAGCATTGGGTTTTCCTGTTTCCGCTATGGCACGGAACCATGCCGGCGCTATTCAAGGGTTTTCTCGAACACATCTTTCGGCCCGGATTTGCCATGGATTACAAGGAGAAAGGGTTCCCCAGACGACTGCTCGCCGGCCGCTCGGCACGCATCATCGTGACCATGGGAATGCCGGCGCTGCTGTATCGCTGGTACTTTGGCGCATACGGAGTCCGCGGCTTCGAGCGCAGTATGCTGAGTTTCGCCGGGATCAAGCCGATCCGCGAGAACCTGTATGGGCTTACCTTTGCCAACGAGAGGACACGTACCCGGTGGCTGGAAAACATGCGTGCACATGGTGCGCACGGGAACTGACCGGAACTCGGCAGACACATGCGCGCTCCTGGGCGGTTGCCGTCGTTGTGGTGGCTCCCTGCCACCGTCCGTTCATCGGCCAAACCGGCCCTTCGCCTTCGGGAGTCTGAATGGCTCAGAAGGGTCGGTGGCCTAAACCGCTCGCGCGGTAACCCTCCGGCCATCAAGAGACGGTCGCCGACCGAAGCCTAAGGGCTGTTGTGCGGCCATCACGGTCACTGATAACCCACGGCTGAGATGCCGAGTATGGCGGCTTCGCGAAGCGATGGGCGAGGACTCGCCGCTTAGGGAGGATTTGTTGATTGTGACGAACTTCTACCGACTGATGCCGTCAACGACTGATGCTAGCCCCCTTTGGAGCAGGGACCAGTCCATACCGATGACGACCGCGGTAGCCGCGTGCGATCATGGCATTTGCCAGGTCGGTAGTCGGCGCGACGCCGCCGAGCAAAACCCGGCTCTTTAGAATTGGGGTCTCAAGTTGTGCGATTACCGCTTGCACCTCGGGGAGATCCGTCCGGCCCCGGTATCCCATGCTGGTGGCAAGGTCCCCGGGACCGATGAAAACAAGGTCAAGTCCGGGCGTTGCGACAATGTCTTCAATATTGCCAATGGCATCGACGTGTTCAATCGTGCCAATGGCAAGCACCTCGCCATCTGCGCAATCCAGATATTCGCGCATGGTTAGACCCCATCGCGGCGGGGCATAGAACGGGCCCCAGAAGCGATCTCCTTCGGGCGGGTAGCGGACAGCCCGCACTGCCGCCTCTGCAGCGGCCCGGGTCGTCGTCATCGGAAAGCAGACTCCCAAAGCGCCGAGGTCAAGAGGGACCTTGGCCTGCCACGCATTGGTTGATGCAACCCGGACCAGCGGCACGAGCGGGGTGCCGGAAGTCGCGCAAATCATCGCGTGAGCAGTGCCGGCATCGATTGCGCCGTGCTCCATGTCGATGAGGACCCAATCGAGACCGGCATGAGCCATGATCTGGATGGTCTGAACCGAAGGTATGGTCGCGATGGCGCCAAGCGTTGCTTGGCCATTTCGCCACATCGATTTCAGCCGGTTGATTCCTTTGGCGGCAGGGACGGTAGTTGTCATGATGGCTCCTGGGCACGGGCGCCATCGTAGTCTATGTATCTCGTGCCGGCCTTGCCAAGGAGACCTGTTGGGTCAAAAGCTGATATAGAGGAAAGCTGCAGTTTCCGCGAAAGGGTGGCGTCGGATATGGGCCCGCAGATTCTGCCGTTCAGCGCGTTGCCTCGAACGCCTCTTTGGGGTCGCCTTCTGTCCTATGTGGATCGGTGCAGGACGAGCACTCGGCTGTGTTCAGCGTCGGGCCGTAGTCGGCCAATTTGAGTCAGTCATCCCAACATTTTGGGTGACCGCGTCGGCCGATTCACGGCCCTTCGCGAATTACCAAGCTTCGGCCGGTGTCGGGCCATGATGTGACATTCGTCCACGCCAGCGCGTCGAGCGTCCAAGCGTCGCTTCTCGCTTCCAGGCGGCCGTAGTGGGTGCGGCGAGTCAACCCGGTTCCTGAACCGGCACGCCCGTCAACTGTTGAGTCGCACGCCCGCTACAGACCACCCACAGTCGGCAGGAATGATGGCGCCGGTAACATAGGCTGCAGCCTCGAAGGCCGGAAACAAGCGTTTGCCTGATAAAGATAGTGAACCTCGGACGAGACAGTATGGCGCGAGTCATGTCATGCCGTGCCCTCAACACACGCGCAGGCCGGTCGCAGCCCGCCTACAGCACCGTACCCCCCGGCGCCGGCGGCACCGCAGCCGCCTGCCACCCCCCGCCCAAGGCCTTGAATGCCGCGATGGCCGCGCGGGCTGACTGCGCTTCGGCCTGCGCCTTCGCATCGGATGTCTTCAGCAGGTTCTCGTCGGCGAGCAGCACCTCGATCAGGCGGACAACGCCCTTCTCGTAGGCCGCGAACGACGAATTCCGCGCCTGCCGGAGCGCCTGTTCCCCACGTTCAAGGGCATTGGTCTGTTCCTCGCGCTTGACCAGCGCCGTGAAGGCATTCTCGACATCCTCCGACGCATGCAGCACGGCCAGTCGATAGCCCGCCAGCGCCTCGGCCTCCTGCCCCTTCGCTTGGTCGATCTGCGCCCCGATGCGCCCGAAGTCGAACAGTCGCCAGCGCAGCCCGGCCACGCCGGCAGCCTGGTTGGCACTGGCCGAGAACAGGTTGCCGCTGGCCACGGTCGTCGCGCTGCCCAGCAGCCCGCTGAGCGAGACCTTCGGGTAGTACTCGGCGATGGCCGCGCCGATGCGGGCATTCGACGCCGCCAGCCGGCGTTCCGCCACGATCAGGTCGGGGCGCCGCCGCAGCAAGTCGGCGGGCGTGCCGGTGGCTTCGATCCGCGGCGCGGCCGGGATCACCTTGATGTCGGCGAGTTCGGCGCGGTAGGTGCCCGGCTGGCTGCCGAGCAGCACGTCCATCGCGTTCAGCGCGGCGTCGAGTCCGGCTTCGAGTTCCGGAATGGTGGCCTCCACCTGCGCGAGGGCACCTTCCGCCTGCTGCACCTCCAGCGCGGCGGCCAGTCCCTTGGCGTAGAGCAGCCTGACGGTCGAGACCAGCTTCTGCTGCGTATCCACCTGCTGCCGCGCGATCGACAGCCGGGCCTGCAGGCCACGGATGGTCACGTAGGTGTCGGCGGCCTGTGCCGCCACCTCCACGCGGGTGGCAGCCAGCCCGGCCTCCGACGCCTGATACTCCGCCTGCGACGCCTCGCGCTCCCGCCGCAGGCCGCCGAAGATGTCGATCTCCCAACTTGCGGTGAGGTCGGCCTCGTACAGGCTGCCATGCCGGTCGAAGTTTGGCGTTGCATTCAGCACCCGGCCCAGCGGCGTCTCCAGGGACTGGTACTGCTTCGCGGCCTGGGCGCTGACGGCGCCCGAGGGCAGTAGCGCGGCCGTGGCGAAGCGCAGTCCGGCCCCGGCCTGCGTGACCCGGGCGGAGGCGACCGCCAGGTTGAGGTTCTGGTCGAGCGCCAGCCGCACGAAGCGCGTCAGTTGGGGGTCGCCAAACCCTTCCCACCAGACTTCGAGATCCGCCCGGGTGGCGGCCCGGCGCTGCTCCACGTCGCGTTGCCCGAGGAAGCGGTCGGCGGTGGGCACCTCGGGCTTGCGGTAGTCGGGGCCGACGGCACAGCCGGCGAGCGCCGCCAGAGCAGTCACGGCGGCAACGAGGCCGGACAGGTGAGTGAGCGATCGGGAACGGGAAGGGAGGCGTCGGGAATGCATGGGCTGCCGGAATAACATGGTCGAACTTTTTTCGTGACTTGTGACCATAATACAAACTGGTCACTCTTTGTCAATGACGATTCAACGTGTAAGCTCACGACATGACCGATACCCAACCCACCACTCCCCAGCCGCGCGGTCCCGTGGACCACGGCGTGCGCAACCAAATCGTGGAGGCGGCCACCGAGCACTTCAGCCTCTACGGATATGAAAAGACCACGGTGTCCGACCTGGCCAAGGCCATCGGATTCTCGAAGGCCTACGTCTACAAGTTCTTCGACTCTAAGCAGGCAATCGGCGAGGTCATCTGCTGCAACTGCCTCAACCAGATGCGGCAGGCCGTGGACGAGGCGGTGGCCGGCGCCGACTCGGCCTCCGAGCGGCTGCGACGCCTCTTCGGCACGCTGGCGGAGGCTGGCAGCCGGCTTTTCTTCCAGGACCGCAAGCTGTACGCCATTGCCGTGGTGGCCTGCGAGGAACAGTGGGCTTCGGCCCGCGCCTACGATGCCCATATGCAGCAACTGATCCTGCAGATCGTGCGCGAGGGGCGCGAGTCGGGTGAGTTCGAGCGCAAGACGCCGCTCGACGAAACGGCTCACGCCATCTACCTCGTGATGAAGCCCTACCTCGACCCGCTACAGCTCCAGCACAACCTTGACTTCGTCGAAGTGGCGCCGGCGCAGCTCAGCAGCCTGATCCTGCGCAGCCTGGCACCCTGATCCCTCCGAGTGTGCGCAGGTCCTCGGGCGCGAAAATGAGAGTGACCATTGACTAAATTGGTCACTGTTACTACAGTGAAGGCCATCTGTATGGAGGGCCCTCATGCTTCAGCGCCGATTTTCCGCATCCACCGTCACCCACGCCGCCACCAGTGCTCCTGCCTTCGCGGCCATGTGCCTCCTACCGCTCGCACTTGCGGCATGTAGCGGCAAGCCACAGCCCGATCCCCGCGTGCAAGCGCCACTGGTGAGGGTGGAAAATGTGCAGGACGCGTCAGCCGCCCGGCGCGCCTTCACCGGCATCGTCGCCGCACGGGTGCAGAGCGACCTGGGCTTCCGCGTGTCGGGCAAGGTGCTGGAGCGCCTGGTCGACACTGGCCAATCCGTGAAGCGCGGCCAGCCGCTAATGCGGCTCGACCCCGTCGACCTGAAGCTGGCAGCACGCGCGCGGCAGGAAGCCGTGGCCGCCGCCAAGGCGCGCGCCACGCAACTGGCGGCTGACGAGGAGCGCTACCGCGACCTCGTGGCGGCCGGGGCGGTATCGGCATCTGCCTATGACCAGATCAAGGCCTCCGCCGATTCGGCGCGGGCGCAGCTCAGGGCGGAAGAGGCACAGGCCGACGTGGCGCGCAACGCGTCCGACTACGCCGTGCTACTGGCCGATGCCGACGGCGTCGTGGTCGAGACCCTCGCCGAACCCGGGCAGGTCGTGAATGCCGGCCAGGTGGTGGCGCGGCTGGCCCGCGCCGGACAACGCGAGGCCATCATCCACCTGCCCGAAACCCTGCGCCCGCCGGTAGGCTCCACAGCCCGCGCGACGCTCTACGGCAAGGACGGCATGGCAGTCACCGCGACCCTGCGGCAGCTTTCCGACGCCGCCGACCGCCAGACCCGCACCTATGAGGCGCGCTACGTGCTTGGCGGCGCACTGACCGATGCGCCGCTCGGCGCCACCGTCACGCTGCAGGTGGCCGATCCACAGGAAGCGTCGCAATCCGGCCTGCAGGTTCCCATCGGCGCGCTCCACGATCCGGGCAAGGGCCCCGGCGTCTGGGTGCTCACCGGCACCCCGGCGCACGTGACGTGGCGGCCGGTCACCGTGCGCGCCATCAGCGACGATGCCGCGAAGGTCGAGGGCCAGATCCAGCCCGGCGACCGCGTGGTGGCGCTGGGGGCGCACCTGCTGAACGAAGGGCAGCAGGTCAGGTTGGCGTCGGAGGTGAAGGTGGCCGAAGCCGCCACCGATGGTAAAGGCCGCAACCCCGTCAACGGCGTGCGGGAGCAGCAATGAGTGGCTTCAATCTCTCGGCACTCGCCGTGCGCGAGCGTGCCGTCACCCTCTTCCTGATCATCCTCATCTCGGTCGCCGGCTTCGTCGCCTTCTTCCAACTCGGCCGCGCGGAGGACCCGCCATTCACCGTCAAGTCGATGATCTTCATCACGGCATGGCCCGGCGCGACGGCGCAGGAAATGCAGGACCAGGTCGCTGAAAAGCTGGAAAAGCGCATGCAGGAACTGCGCTACTACGACCGCACGGAAACCTACACGCGGCCCGGACTGGCGTTCACCACCGTCACGCTGCTCGACAGCACGCCGCCAAAGAAAGTCCCCGAGGAGTTCTACCAGGCCCGCAAGAAGCTCGGCGACGAGGCGCGTTCCCTGCCGGCCGGCGTCATCGGCCCGCTCATCAACGACGAATACTCCGACGTGACCTTCGGCCTCTTCGCGCTGAAGGCCAGGGGCGAGCCGCAGCGGCTGCTGGTACGCGAGGCGGAGACCATCCGCCAGCGCCTCCTGCATGTGGCCGGCGTGAAGAAGGTCAACATCATCGGCGAGCAGGCGGAGCGCATCTACTTGTCGTTCTCGCACGACCGGCTGGCCACGCTCGGCGTGACGCCGCAGGACATCTTCGCCGCGCTCAACAGCCAGAATGTGCTCACCCCCGCGGGTTCCATCGACACTGACGGGCCGCAGGTCTTCGTGCGGCTCGACGGCGCGTTCGACAAGCTGCAACGCATCCGCGACACCCCCGTGGTGGCACACGGCCGCACGCTGAAGCTGTCTGACATCGCCACCGTCGAACGCGGCTACCAGGACCCGGCCACCTTCGTCGTGCGCAACAAGGGCGAGCCGGCGCTGCTGCTCGGCATCGTGATGCGCGACGGTTGGAACGGCCTCGACCTCGGCAAGTCGCTCGAAGCGGAAGTAGCGAAGGTCAACGCCGAGCTGCCGCTGGGCATGGAACTGAGCAAGGTCACCGACCAGGCCGTCAACATCAAGTCGGCCGTCGAGGAGTTTATGGTCAAGTTCTTCGCCGCGCTGATCGTGGTGCTGGTGGTGAGCTTCGTCAGCATGGGCTGGCGGGTGGGTATCGTGGTCGCGGCGGCCGTGCCGCTGACGCTGGCCGCCGTCTTCGTGGTCATGGCCGCGACCGGAAAGAGCTTCGACCGCATCACGCTGGGCTCCCTGATATTGGCCCTCGGACTGCTGGTGGACGACGCCATCATCGCCATCGAAATGATGGTGGTGAAGATGGAGGAAGGGTATGGACGGATCGCGGCGTCGGCCTATGCCTGGAGCCATACAGCCGCGCCGATGCTGTCTGGCACGCTCGTCACCGCCGTGGGCTTCATGCCGAACGGCTTTGCAAAGTCTTCCGCAGGCGAGTACACCGGCAACCAGTTCTGGATCGTGGGGATCGCGTTGATCGCGTCGTGGATCGTCGCGGTCGTTTTCACGCCCTATCTCGGCGTGAAGCTGCTGCCCGAGATGACGAAGGTGGAAGGCGGCCATGGCGCCATCTACGCCACGCCGAACTACCAGCGCTTTCGTGGGCTGCTGGGGCGGGTCATCGGGCGGAAATGGCTCGTGGCGGCAATCGTCGTCGGACTGTTCGCCACGAGCGTGGTCGGCATGGGCGCCGTGCGCAAGCAGTTCTTCCCGACCTCTGACCGTCCCGAGGTGCTGGTGGAGGTGCAGATGCCCTATGGCACGTCCATCGAACAGACCAGCGCCGCGGCGGAGAAGGTGGAAGCGTGGCTCGACAAACAGCCAGAAGCGAAGATCGTGACGTCCTATATCGGCCAGGGGGCTCCGCGCTTCTACCTGGCGATGTCGCCGGAACTACCCGACCCGTCCTTCGCCAAGATCGTGGTGCGCACCGACAACCAGGAAGAACGCGACGTGCTCAAGGGCCGGCTCCGCCAGGCCATCGCCGAAGGCCTTTCGCCGGGCGCGCGGGTGCGCGTGACGCAACTGGTGTTCGGGCCCTACTCGCCCTTCCCGGTCGCGTTCCGCGTCATGGGCCCGGACCCCGACAAGCTGCGCGCCATCGCGGAGCAGGTAGAGGGCGTGATGGACGCCAGCCCGCTGATGCGCACCGTCAACACCGACTGGGGCCCGCGGGTGCCGGGGCTGCACTTTACGCTCCAGCAGGACCGGCTGCAGGCGGTCGGCCTGACCTCCCACGACGTGGCGCAGCAGCTTGAATTTCTGCTGACCGGCGTGCCGGTGACCGAGGTGCGCGAGGACATCCGCTCGGTGCAGGTGGTGGCGCGCGCCGCGGGCGACATCCGCCTCGACCCGGAGCGCATCGCCGGCTTCACGCTGATCGGCGCCAACGGCGGGCGCGTTCCCCTCTCGCAGGTCGGCACGGTGGACGTGCGCATGGAAGATCCCATCCTGCGCCGACGCGACCGCACGCCGACCATCACCGTGCGGGGCGACATTGCCGACAACCAGCAGCCGCCCGACGTATCGAAGGCCATCCTGGCGCAACTGCAGCCGGTCATCCAGAAGCTGCCCTCCGGCTACCGCATCGAGATGGCCGGTTCCATCGAGGAATCGGGCAAGGCGAACAAGGCGCTGGCGCCGCTGTTCCCCATCATGCTGGCGATCACGCTGCTGATCATCATGTTTCAGGTGCGGTCGATGGCGGGCATGGTCATGGTCATCCTGACGAGTCCGCTCGGCCTGATCGGCGTGGTCCCGACGCTACTGCTCTTCCACCAGCCGTTCGGCATCAATGCGCTCGTGGGGCTGGTGGCGCTGTCCGGCATCTTGATGCGGAACACGCTGATCCTGATCGGGCAAATCCAGGGCAACCTGAAGGAGGGACTGTCGCCGTACGACGCGGTGGTGGAAGCTACCGTGCAACGGGCCCGGCCGGTGCTACTGACGGCCGTGGCGGCCATCCTCGCCTTCATCCCGCTCACGCACTCGGTGTTCTGGGGCACGCTGGCCTATACGCTGATCGGGGGGACGCTCGCCGGCACGCTGTTGACGCTGGTGTTCCTGCCGGCGATGTATGCGATCTGGTTCCGGATCCGGCCGCCGGCGCAGGTGGCGGTGCAGGAGGCCCCCGTGGGCGAGGTGGCGGAGGTGGCGTAAGCGGCTTGCATTGCAAGCATGCGATGGGGCATCACTTGCGAAATTCGGATACCCAAAAAAAACAAGGCCCTCTGCTTATGGAGGGCCCTGCTCTGATTGCACTTTCTCGACTTTAGCGCGACAGCCAGCTTGGTTTTTCCAAACTATTGCGCCGCTTTCCAAACTAAATTGTCACGCTACAGCGGATCAGCCAGCGAAATTCTTGCCGGCGAAGTCCCAGTTCACGACATTCCAGAATGCCTCGACGTACTTCGGGCGGGCATTGCGGTAGTCGATGTAGTAGGCGTGTTCCCACACGTCGCAGGTCAGCAGCGCCTTGGCGTCGGTGGTCAGCGGGGTGGCGGCGTTGGAGGTCGAGACCAGGTCCAGCGAGCCGTCGGCCTTCTTGACCAGCCAGGCCCAACCCGAACCGAAGGTGCCCACGGCGGTCTTGGTGAACTCTTCCTTGAACTTGTCGAACGAGCCCCACTTGGCGTTGATGGCATCAGCCAGCGCGCCGGTCGGCTGGCCGCCGCCGTTGGGCTTCATCGAATCCCAGTAGAAGGTGTGGTTCCACACCTGGGCAGCGTTGTTGAAGATACCGCCCGACGACTTCTTGACGATCTCTTCCAGGGTCGAGTTCTCGAACTCGGTGCCCTTGATGAGGTTGTTCAGGTTGGTGACGTAGGTCTGGTGGTGCTTGTCATGATGGAACTCCAGCGTCTCCTTGGAGATATGCGGAGCCAGGGCATCATGCGCGTACGGCAGCGGGGGGAGCTTGTGTTCCATTGTTCTGTCTCTGTGGGTTGGGGTTGTGGGTCCGGAATTGGCGATTGTAGGGGACTTGCAATACCCGCGCAAACCGCGGGACAAAGCCCCCAGCTCCGATGTTAGTTTGTCCTGGCAGGGGTTTCCGGGGGGATTTCCGCCCGGCTTGCCTGAGCGTTTCGCGCCCGCCGCGGCATCGCGAATGGGAGGCGTTCCCGGGCCGCGCAGGCGCTCAGAAATCCGGCAGCTTGGCCTGCACGCCGGCAATCGCCAGGTCGGCCACGCCCTTGGCCAGGTGCGCTTCGACCACGCTGCCCGCGCGGATCTCGGCGGGCGAGCGCAGCGCGCGTCCGCGCTGGTCCAGCAGCACCGCATAGCCGCGTTCCAGCGTACGCTGCGGCGCCAGCAACTCAAGCGCGCCGGCGCTGCGCGCCAGGCGCTGGCCGGCGCGCTCGTGCTGGCGCACGGCGGCGGCCTGCAGGCGTTGCCACAGGCGGGCCACGTCGGCATGGGCGGCGCTGGCATCGGGACGGCACGCGCTCCAGCGCATCGCCAGCAATTGCTGGCGGTGGCGCTGCGACACCACCGTGTCGCGCAATGCCGAGCGCAAGTGTCGCGCCAGATTGTCGACGCGCGCGCGCCGCTCCTGCAGCTGCGCCTGCGGGCTGCGCACTCGCCGCGCCAGCCAGTCCAGGTGCTGCGCGCGCAGGTCCAGCCCGCGCCGCATGCACTGCGTGAGCGCGTCGCGCGCACGCATCGCCTGTGCCAGCAGGTGCGCGCGATCCGGGCTGACCAGCTCGGCCGCGCCGGTCGGCGTGGGCGCACGCACATCGGCGACAAAGTCGGCGATGGTGAAGTCGGTTTCGTGGCCCACTCCGGAGATGACCGGCAGCGCGCAGCGCGCAATCGCCTGCGCCACCACCTCTTCGTTGAACGACCACAGGTCTTCGATGCTGCCCCCGCCGCGGCACAGGATCAGCACGTCGCACTCGCGCCGCGCGCTGGCCGCATCGAGCATGTCGGCGATCTTCTGCGCCGCGCCCGCGCCCTGCACCGGTACCGGATAGACCAGCACCGGCACATGCGGCGCGCGCCGGCGCAAGGTGGTCAGCACATCGCGCAGCGCCGCCGCCTGCAGCGAGGTGACCACGCCGATGGTGCGAGGATGCGCCGGCACCGGGCGCTTGCGCTCCGGCGCGAACAGCCCCGCCTGCGCCAGCTTTTCCTTCAGGCGCAGGAAGGCTTCGTACAGGTTGCCCAGCCCGGCCCGGCGCATTGCCTCCACGCCCAACTGCACCTCGCCGCGCGCCTCATACATGGTGACCACGGCGCGCACCTCCACCGCTTCGCCCTCGCGCGGCTGGAAGTCGACATGCTGGTTGCGCCCGCGGAACATCACGCAGCGGATCTGCGCGCGTGCATCCTTGAGCGAGAAATACCAATGCCCGCTGGCGGCGCGCGTGAAATTGGAAATCTCGCCGCGCACCCAGGCCAGCGGAAAACTGCGTTCAAGCAGCCTGGCGATTGTGTGGTTCAGCTCACCGACAGGGATGACATCGCGGCCGCTGCGCGGCGCGGTGGAGGAAGGGTCACGCGAAAAATTCGGCAAGTCTGGCATGGCGCACTGGTGGCAAGCGGCGTGAATGGGACATGTCCACAGCATAACCTCTATGTCAAGGGGGTAGCGCTGATGCCGGCGGCCTCCCCCGAAAGGCGCATGGGTTCGTGCAACCCTTTGATTCTTATGAGCTTTACGCGTAAAACAAAAATTAGGCAATATAACCAATTCTCTTTTGCATCAATCACTTACAAAGTGCCCGGCAGGCTTGTTCACAAAGTTATCCACAGCTTCTCTGGATAAAACGGGCCGCAAACCACACTTTTCCAGCACAAGTGGCCCCAACCCCGCTTGCGGTCCCATGGAAAGCGACCAACGCGGCGCGTGGCGTATCGCAGCGTTGCCGGCCGTCCGCGGCGCAGCGTCCATGCTGCATTTGCACAATTTCTGAGCAGGACCCTGTGAGGCTATAAAAATCAATGGGTTAACCGGCTTCTCCCGGATTTGTCCACAGGCCGTCCACAGTGCTCTCCCTGCGGAATGTGGAAAAATCCGGTTTTTGTCCTGCCTGCCGCCACATCGACCGCGCGCTGCACTGATACACCCCTTTGCCTGTTTTTTAAGCAATCCATGGTGCCACCTTATAAATCAACGACTTAGATGACCTCTCAGGCAGCTTTCCACAAGCGCTCCACAATCCTGTCCCGGCGCTGTGTGGAAAGCCGCACCGCAAGGTGCGCCAGCACACCGACGCGCCTCCTCAGGTTGTGGAGAGCGGTGCCTGGCTGCGTGCACCATGCGCCGCAGGGCTTGCGGCGGGCATTTGCACAAAATTTAGGCAGGAACATCTTTGCCCTTATGGATCAATGTGTTAGCACGCTTGTCAGGCGGCTTTCCACAATCGATCCACAACACTGTCCCGCTTTGCTGTGGAAATGGACCGGCACGAGCGATGCGTGGCCGAGACAGCGCCGGGTGCCGTCTTGCCGTGCGACAGGGCGCAGGTTAGAGTGGCGCCTGATTTTTCAGAGCAATGCCGGAGCGCGCGCCGCCAGCGGCCAGACGCGCATCAAGGCATGCCGTCCAGGTGGTTTGGGGTTTTGTTATTCGGTTGTCGATCCCGGGGGTCCAATTGTTTTCCATCATTCAAGCGGCCGGCTGGCCGATCTGGCCGCTGTTGCTCGCCTCGGTCATCGCGCTGGCGCTGATCGTCGAACGTTTTCTTACCCTCAAGCGCAGCAGGGTCCTGCCCGCCAGGCTCTATGAAGAGGCGCTGGCGGCCGCGCAGCAGCGCCGCGCCACGCCGGAAGTGGTCAACACGCTTGAGCAGAACTCGCCGCTGGGCCGGGTGCTGGCCGCCGGGCTGCGCCACGTGGTGCTGCAGCCGCACACCTCGCGCGATGCCGCCAAGGACGTGGTGGAGGAAGCCGGCCGCGTGGTCGCGCATGAGCTCGAGCGCTACCTGAACGCACTCGGCACGATCGCCTCGGTGGCGCCGCTGATGGGCCTGCTGGGCACGGTGATCGGCATGATCGAGATCTTCGGCAGCCAGGGCGGCACCGGCGCCAGCCCTGAACAGCTGGCGCACGGCATCTCGGTGGCGCTGTACAACACCGCCTTCGGCCTGATCGTGGCAATCCCGGCGCTGATCTTCTGGCGCTACTTCCGCCGGCGCGTGGATGACTACGTGGCCGAGCTGGAATTCCGCGCCACGTCGTTCCTCGACGCGATCCTGCCGCAGCGCCGCGCCTGATCGCCGAACGGAACGAACGCCATGCACTTCCGTTCCCGCCAGCGGCGCGAAGAGCCAGAGATCAACCTGATCCCGCTGATCGACGTGCTGCTCGTGATCCTGATCTTCCTGATGATCACGACCACCTACTCGCGCTTTACCGAGCTGCAGATCCAGCTGCCCACCGCCGACGCCGAGCGCGCCCAGCAGCGGCCGCAGGAGATCGTGGTGTCGGTGTCATCGCGCGGGGTCTACTCCGTCAACAGGCAGGTGATGGAGCAGAAGGACGTCACCAGCCTGGCCGACCAGTTGCGCGCCGCCTCGGGCACCAGTGCCGGCGGCCAGCCGCCGGTGGTGATCGTCAATGCCGACGCGCAGGCCAGCCACCAGGCCGTGATCAACGTGATGGAGGCCGCGCGGCTGGCCGGGCTGTCGCGCCTGACCTTCGCCACGCAGAGCGCGCAGCCGCGCTGACCCCGGGCGCCGTGGCGCATGCGGCCGGCGGGCTTGCCGCATGCGCTGTGCAATGCCCATAATGGTTGAGCCGCCTGCGCCCCCAGGGAGCGAAGCCGCGGGCGCACTACAATCCCATCCCAACCACCGACTCCACCGCCCGCCGCGCCCATGCCCGTTCCCCGACATGCCCTTGCCGACTTCGTGACCGCCCAGTGGCAACGCCGCGGCTGGTTCGCGTGGGCGATGCTGCCGTTCTCGCTGCTGTTCGGGCTGATCGCGCGGGTGCGCCGCCATGGCTACCAGCGCGGCTGGTTCAAGTCGACGCGGCTGCCGATGCCGGTGGTGGTGGTCGGCAACGTGACCGTGGGCGGCACCGGCAAAACGCCGGCGGTGATCGCGCTGGCACAAGCGCTGACCGAGGCGGGACTGCGCCCCGGCGTGGTGTCGCGCGGCTACGGCGTGGAACTCAAGCACCCGCGCCGCGTGAAGCCGACATCAAAGGCGTCCGACGTAGGCGATGAGCCGCTCCTGATTGCGCGCGCCACCGACGTGCCGGTCTGGGTCTTCCCCGACCGCGCGCTGTGCGCGCAGACCATGCTGGTATCGCACCCGGGCGTCAATGTGCTGCTGCTCGACGATGGCCTGCAGCACTACAAGCTACAGCGCGACTTCGAGATCGTGATGTTCGACTCGCGCATGGGCGGCAACGGCCTGCTGCTGCCGGCCGGCCCGCTGCGCGAGCCGCTTTCGCGCCCGCGCGACGCGACCCTGATCAACGACCCCAACTTCCGCGCCACGCCCGACCGCCCCGGCATGTACGGCATGCGGCTGGAGCTGGACGATGCCTGGCAGCTGGCCGACCCCACCATGGCGCGGCCGGTCAGCGCCTTTGCCGGCCGGCGCGTGCTGGCCGCGGCCGGCATCGGCAACCCCGAGCGCTTCTTCGCCAGCCTGCGCGGCGCGGGCCTGACACCGAAGACGCTGCCGCTGCCGGACCACTATGACTTTGTCGCCGACCCGTTCGTCGACCATCCCGACGCGCTCGACGCCGACGTGATCCTGATCACCGAGAAGGATGCCGTAAAATGCGAGCGCTTCGACGACCCCCGCATCTGGGTCGTCCCCACCAGGCCCGTGATCGATGCCGGCCTGATCGAAAAAATCCGCCGCGCCGTGCTGGCGCAAATCAAACCCGCGCCGACCGCGCCGGCAACCACGCCCGGCGCCGCAGGGCGCAACGAGGAACACCGAGATGGACAACCGGCTGCTTGAAATCCTGGTCTGCCCGCTGTGCAAGGGCAAGCTGGAATACGACCGCGCCGCGCAGGAGCTGATCTGCCACGCCGACAAGCTGGCGTACCCGATCCGCGACGGCATCCCCGTGATGCTGGCCGACGAGGCCCGCCAGTCGGTGCCGGGCCGCGCGGTCAACCCGGACGCCCCTGCCTCCGGCAACTGAGTGCGCGCCATGACCGTCCCGGCGTTCACTGTTGTCATTCCCGCGCGGCTCGCTTCGACGCGCCTGCCTGACAAGCCCCTGGCCGATATCGGCGGGCGTCCGATGATCGTGCGCGTGGCCGAACGCGCGCATGCGTCGTCGGCGCAGCGCACCGTGGTCGCCACCGATGCGCCCGCGGTGGCGCAGGCCTGCGCCGCGCACGGCATCGAAGCCGTGCTGACCCGCGCCGACCACCCTTCCGGCACCGACCGCCTGTCTGAAGTGGCCGCCCAGCTGGGGCTGGCCGACGACGCCATCGTGGTCAATGTGCAGGGCGACGAGCCGCTGATCGAACCGTCGCTGATCGACGAGGTGGCGCTGCACCTGGCGCACCACGCCGACTGCGCCATCGCCACCGCGGCGCATCCGCTGCAGGACATCGCCGAAGTCTTCAATCCCAATGTGGTCAAGGTGGTATGCGACGCCGCCGGCCGCGCACTGTACTTCTCGCGCGCACCGATCCCGTGGGCGCGCGATGCCTGGTCGGGCGTGCCGGCCGTGCCCGCGGCGCTGGCACAGGTGCCGCTGCCCGGCATGCCGGTGCTGCGCCATATCGGGCTGTACGCCTATCGGGCGGGCTTCCTGCGCCGCTTCCCGACGCTGGCGGCGGCGCCGCTGGAGCAGACCGAGGCGCTGGAGCAACTGCGCGCCATGTGGCATGGCGAGCGCATTGCGGTGCTGCAGACCAGCGCCGCGCCGGCCCCCGGGGTCGACACCCCGGCCGACCTGGAACGGGTGCGCGCGCTGTGGGCGCAGTCGATGGCCCAAGAAGGGCCCTGACCAAACCGCCGGAAAGTGACCCGCGCGGGCGCCTGCCCGCTCAGGTTCATACAGCTGCAACCTGAACCAGGGGGCGGATTTCGGGCCGATTTGGCGCCGCCTCATGGCATAATGCTTGCCGATACAGAGCCGCCCGGCCGGCATGCGCAAGCGTGCCGCCGGCCAAGGCTCGGTGGGGAGATAAAGATAGAGCCCGTCCGGTTTGCCGCGCCGCCATCCCCCTGGCAGCCGCCGCCGGCCGTATGCGTGGGTACGCCTGAGCAGTGCCCGCGCTGAACGCAGTCAGAACGCATCAGGACCGCAGTAAGTCCTGCGTCAAGTTACGGCGTTACCCTCCTTCTGATCTCCCGCCATACAGATTAAAAACTCTGAGGACCCGTAAATGCGTTTGATCCTGTTGGGTGCGCCCGGCGCCGGCAAAGGCACGCAAGCCAAGTTCATCTGCGAGAAGTTCGGCATTCCGCAAATCTCCACGGGCGACATGCTGCGCGCCGCGGTAAAGGCCGGCACCCCGCTGGGCGTAGAAGCCAAGAAGGTCATGGACGCGGGCGGACTGGTGTCGGACGACATCATCATCGGCCTGGTGAAAGACCGCCTCAAGGAAGACGACTGCAAGAACGGCTACCTGTTCGACGGCTTCCCGCGCACCATTCCGCAGGCCGAGGCGATGAAGGAAGCGGGCGTGGCAATCGACTACGTGCTGGAAATCGACGTGCCGTTCGACGCCATCATCGAGCGCATGAGCGGCCGCCGCGTGCACGTGGCCTCGGGCCGCACCTACCACGTCAAGTACAACCCGCCCAAGACCGAGGGCGTGGACGACGAGACCGGCGAGGCGCTGATCCAGCGTGACGATGACAAGGAAGAGACGGTCAAGAAGCGTCTTGATGTCTATTCGCAGCAGACACGTCCGCTGGTGGATTACTACTCGGAGTGGGCTGCCAAGGGAGATGCCTCGGCCAAGGTGGCGCCGCCTCAGTATCGGAAGATCCTGGGGGTGGGTAATGTCGATGAGATTACTGCGCGGGTGTTTGAGGCGTTGAAGTAATCGTTTCGACTGCTCAGTTTTATGCGTCATGAAAGCGGCCTTTGGGCCGCTTTTGTTTTGGCGATTGAATGGGGTCGCGCCTGGCAGGGATGGTTTCTGGCTTGGCGCCTAGCAAACCCACCCCTTGCACATCCCCCACCACCCCGTAAAATACCGCCAACGAATTGACGTTTACGTAAACGGCAACAAATACCCAATCCAAGGAGACAAGCCCAAATGCAAATCCAAGGCAACGTATTCATCGTCACCGGCGGCGCCTCGGGCCTGGGTGCAGGCACCGCCCGCATGCTGGCCGAAGCCGGCGCCAGGGTCGTGATCGCCGACCTGAACGAGTCCGCCGGCCAGGCACTGGCAACTGAACTGGGCGGCCAGTTCGTCCGCTGTGACGTCACCTCCGAAGCCGACGGCCAGGCCGTGGTAGCGGCCGCCCAGGCACTGGGCCGGCTCTCCGGCATCGTCAACTGCGCCGGCATCGCCACCGCCAACAAGACCGTCGGCAAGAACGGCCCGCATCCGCTGGAAGCCTTCGACAAGACCATCCGCATCAACCTGGTCGGCACCTTCAACATGATCCGCCTGGCCGCCGCGGCCATGGTGCAAAACACCCCCGACAGCGAAGGCGAGCGCGGCGTGATTATCAATACTGCCTCGGTGGCGGCCTTTGACGGCCAGATCGGACAGGCCGCCTATGCCGCATCCAAGGGCGGCGTGGTGGCGATGACGCTGGCGATCGCGCGCGACCTGTCGCGCGACGGCGTGCGCTGCATGACCATCGCCCCCGGCATCTTCGAAACGCCGATGCTGCTGGGCATGCCGCAGGAAGTGCAGGACGCGCTCGGCAGGATGGTGCCGTTCCCGCCGCGCCTGGGCCGCCCGGCTGAATACGCCAAGCTGGCCCGCTCGATCATCGAGAACACCATGCTCAATGGCGAAGTAATCCGCCTGGACGGCGCGATCCGGATGCAGCCCAAGTAAAGCCCCGGCGCTGCCCGCTCAGCCGGGCAGCAGCATTACCAGCATCAAACCGGGCGCCGCCGCCGGCACCAGCGTCAGCTGCTCGAACTGCAGCGCGCCCTGCTGCGGATGGTGAAAGCCGCGGCGGCCGCCCTCGCGGTCTTCCACGTCCTGCGACAACCAGGCATCGCGGAAGGCCGCGCTCTCAGCCATCAGCCCCTCGATCAACGTACGCGTCGGCGCCTCGTCCGCATGGCGGATGCTGTGCGCGCGGAATTCCGCCACCAGCCGTGCCGCGCGGTGCGGCCAGTCTTCCACCAGCGCCATCAGCCCCGGCGACACGAACATCGCGCGCAGCAGGTTGCGCTCGGCGCTGGCGGCATCGAGCCAGCCGATAAACAGGTCCGCGGCGGCGTCGTTCCAGGCCAGCGCGGTCCATTGCCGGTCGAGCAGGTAGGCCGGCCCGCCGATGGCATGCACGCTGGCCAGCACCACCGGCGGCACGGTTTCGTCCGCGGCCTGCTGCGGGTCGCGGCGGCCCGCCAGTTCGAACAGGTAGGCGCGCTCGGCGCGCGACAGCCGCAGCGCGGCAGCCAGGCTGGCCAGCGCGCGTGCCGACAGCGATACCGGCCGCCCCTGCTCCAGCCACGTCACCCAGGTCGCGCTCAAGCCCGCCAGTTGAGCGACTTCCTCGCGGCGCAGGCCGGGGGTGCGGCGGCGCCGGCCCGGTGCGAGCCCGACATCGGCCGGCGCCAGCCGTTCACGGTGCGCACGCAGGAAAGCGCCCAGCACGGATTCGCGCGACGATGGCGATGCAGACGGGACAACAGCGGGATCGGCAGACAAGGGCATGACAGGCTGGTGCCGCTTATACCAGGATAAATCGGTAACTTGTACCGGGAAAACTGCCCGCCTACAGTATGCCGAACCCGCCTCGCGGGCAAGTCCCCTCCCCCAACAAAGAAGGCCGCCCGCCGATCTGGGCGTGGCCCAAGGAGCCCAGCACCATGCAACAGCAGGAACTCGTCGCCGCCCAGTTCGGCGCCACCGCCAGCGCCTACCTCACCAGCGCCGTCCACGCCAGCGGCGCGGACCTGCAGCAACTGAAAGACGAACTGGCCGCGCTGATCCCCGCAGCCAGCCGCCCGCGCAGCCGCGTGCTGGACCTGGGCTGCGGCGCGGGCCATGCCAGCTTCGCCGCGGCAGCGATTGCGGGCGAAGTGACGGCTTACGATCTGTCGGCGGACATGCTGGCCGTGGTCGAGGCCGCGGCGCGCGAGCGCGGGCTGGCCAATATCCGCACGCGCCAGGGCGCTGCCGAGCAGCTGCCGTTCGACGATGCCAGCTTCTGCGCGGTGGTCTCGCGCATGAGCGCGCACCACTGGCGCGACGTCCCGTCGGCACTGGCCGAGATCCGGCGGGTGCTCAAGCCCGGCGGCAAAGTGGTGCTGATCGATATTGCCGGTGCGCCGGATCCGCTGCGCGATACCTGGCTGCAATCGGTGGAACTGCTGCGCGATCCCTCGCACGTGCGCGATTACACGCCGGCGGGGTGGCAGTCGATGTTCGAGGCGGCAGGCTTTGGCGCCGATGGCATCGCCGTATCGGACATCTGGCGCATCGGCATCGAGTTCGACAGCTGGGTCAGGCGCATGCGCACCGCGCCGGTGGCCGTGGAGGCCATCCGCCACCTGTGGCAGATGGCGCCTGCGGAAGTGCGCGCGCACTATCGCGTACAGGCCGACGGCAGCTTTGAACTGGAAGCGGTGATGGTCACCGCGCGTTGACAGAGTGTGACCGGGTCAGGCCGCGGCGCTCATTGCGGGAGCCTCGGCGCGCACGGTCAGGCGGCGCACCAGGTCCCACACCGCCGCCGCGGCCGGCGACAGTGAACGGTCCTCGCGCCGGACCATGACGATGCTGCGCTCCTCGCACGGCACCAGCGGGCGCCACACCAGCGGCGACGCCGCCGGCAGCGGCAGCGAGAACGACGGCAGCACCGATGCGCCGATGCCGGCCTCGACCATGCCGAACACGCTCGCCGAGTGGCCCAGCTCCTGCACCACCAGCGGCACCACGCCATGCCGGCCGAACACGCGGTCGATCAGCGGCCGGCTGCCGGAGGCAAAGTCCAGCAGCACCAGTTGCATTCCATGCAGCGCCGCCCATGGCACCGAAGGCGACTGCGCCAGCGGATGGTCGCGCCGGCAGACAAAGCAGAACGGGTCGGTCGCCACCGGCTCCACCACCAGCCCGTCGCGCACCAGCGGATCGATCAGCACGCCAAAGTCCACGGCGCCGGCGCGCACCTGCTCCAGGCCGTCGGCCTGCACGTTGTCACGCACGGTCAGGCGGATCTCGGGGTACTGGGCGGCGCAGGCGGCCACGTACAGCGGCATCAGCCGGGCCGAGATCGTCGGCGCACCAGCTATCACTACGCGACCGCGATAGCGTTCACCAAGCTGGCGCGTCTCTTCCAGCGTGTCGTCGAGCTGCCCGAGCAGCCGCTCCAGCGCTGGCGCCAGCGCGTGGCCGGCCTCGGTCAGCACCACCTCGCGCGTGGTGCGGTCCAGCAGGCGCACGCCAAGTGCCTCTTCCAGCTCAGCCACGCCGCGGCTGACCGCAGGCTGGGTCAGGCCGACCACATCGGCGGCCCGGCTGAAGCCGCCGGTATTGGCCACGGCCAGGAAGACGCGCAACTGGCGCAGTGTGTAATTCATGCAACGGCCGGATAAATAGATTCTATAAATGAATTTGCATTCTAGACTTGGCTGGCGTCCAATACTAGGCAAAACCCTAACATCGCAGGATCCACCCGCAGTCATGTCTCGCATTGTCCGCAAGCTCAAGAAACTCTATGACCTGATCGACGGCTTCGTTCTCGTCATGTTGACGGCCATCGCCATTGCGCTGGCCGCCCCTGAAATCGGCGCCGGCGACGGCCCGCTGCACCTGGGCGTGGTGACCAGCCTGGGCGTGGCGCTGGTGTTCTTCCTGCACGGCGCGGCGCTCTCGCGCGACAAGCTGGTGTCGGGTGCCAAGCACTGGCGCCTGCATGTGTTCGTGCAGACCTTCACCTACGTGGTGTTCCCGGTGGTGGGCGTGCTGCTGATGCTGTCGCTGCGCAATACGCTGCCGCCGGACCTGCTGCTGGGCGTGTTCTTCCTGTGCGCGCTGCCGTCGACGGTATCGTCGTCGGTGGCCATGACCTCGATGGCGCGCGGCAATGTGTCCGGAGCGATCTTCAACGCCACCATCTCGGGCCTGATCGGCATGCTGGTCACGCCGCTGCTGATGGGGCTGGTGATCAGCGCCAGCGGCGCCTCGATGCCGCTGGGCAAGGCGCTCACCGGCGTGGCGCTGCAACTGCTGCTGCCGTTCGCGCTGGGGCAGATGCTGCGTCCGCTGATCGGCAGCTGGCTGGCGAAAAAGAAGCACATCACCAACAAGATCGACCGCGGCGTGATCGTGCTGATCGTCTATTCCTCATTCTGCGATGCCACCGCCCAGGGCCTGTGGCACCAGTACCAGTGGCAGACCATCGGCGCAGTGATGCTGATCGCCGCGGTGCTGCTGTTCGTGGTGCTGGGCTTTACCACGCTGACCGCGCGCCGCCTTGGCTTCTCTGTCGAGGACGAGATCACGGCGGTGTTCTGCGGCTCCAAGAAGAGCCTGGCCAACGGCATCCCGATGGCCAAGATCCTGTTTGCCGGCCATCCGGCGCTGGGCCTGCTGGTGCTGCCGCTGATGGTCTATCACCAGCTGCAGCTGATCGTGTGCTCGGTGATCGCGTCGCGCTATGCCGACCGCGATGCCTTGCAGGAGGACCAGGCCGCGGCGCGGGCCTGAGGCACGCAGCCATGAAAAAGCCGGGGCATGCCCCGGTTTTTTTTGTGCCCGCCAGACTCACACTGACGGATTCTTCGACAGCGGCGGATTGCGCGCGAAGTACGACCGGATCCCCTTCAGGATGGCATTGGCCAGCTGCTCCTGGTGCGCGTTATCGTTGAGCTTGCGCTCTTCTTCCGGATTGCTGATAAAGGCCGTCTCGATCAGGATCGACGGGATATCCGGCGCCTTCAGCACCGCAAACCCGGCCTGCTCGACGCTGCCCTTGTGCAGCTTGTTGATGCCGCCGATCTCGCCCAGCACGGCCTTGCCGACCTGCAGGCTGTCATTGATCTGCGCGGTGGTGGACAGGTCCAGCAGCACGCGCGCCACCTGCGCATCCTTGTTGCCCATGTTGGCGCCGCCGATCAGGTCGGAAGCGTTTTCCTTGTTGGCCAGCCAGCGAGCCGCGGTACTGGAGGCGCCGCGCTCGGACAGCGCGAACACTGACGCGCCGCGTGCCTCGGGCGACAGGAAGGCATCGGCGTGGATCGATACGAACAGGTCGGCCTGCACCCGGCGCGCCTTCTGCACGCGCACGTTCAGCGGCACGAAGAAGTCGGCGTCGCGCGTCATCATCGCGCGCATATTGGGCTGGGCATCGATCTTGGCGCGCAGGCGGTGCGCGATCTGCAGCACCACGTCTTTCTCGCGCGAGCCGGCGGCGCCGATCGCGCCCGGGTCTTCGCCGCCATGGCCGGGATCGATCGCCACGGTCAGCAGGCGGCGCATCTTGAAGGGCCGTTCGGCGGTGGGATTGTCGCGTGCGACCGGCGGCACCACCGGGGCATTGGGGCTCGGCACCGGCGGTGCCGACGGCCTGGGCCGGGCCGAGGCCACCGGCGGCGGCAGCGGCGCGGTGGTGGGCGGCACCTCGCCCTTCTCGTCGAAGCGGCGCACCAGCGCGCCGATCGCATCTTCCTCGGCACCGGCCGGCGCGCCGGCGATGCCATCGTTGCCCGGCGCCGGGTCCGAGGTGGCGAAGCGGCGCTGCTTTTCCTCGGTGTCGCGCACCAGCTTCCACAGCGGATCGGGCGGATTGACCGGGTACAGGTCGAACACCAGGCGGTTGCGGTAGCTGCCGATCGGCGCCAGCGTGAACACCTGCGGCGCCACGTTTTCCTTCAGGTCGAACACCATGCGGACCACGCGCGGGCGGTTCTGGCCGACGCGCACGGTCTGGATATAGGGGTCGTTCGGGGTGATCTTGGCCACCAGCTCGCGCAGCGTGGGCGACAGGTCCAGGCCGTCGATGTCCACCACCAGCCGGTCGGGGTCGCGGATCATCTGGTGCACGGCGGCCAGCGGGGAATCGGATTCGATGGTGACGCGGGTGTAGTCCTCGGCCGGCCACACGCGCACCGCGACGATGCCGGCGCCAAACGCGATCTGCGGGCCGGCCAGGGTCAGCACGGCCGTGCCCGCGCCCAGCTTCAGTGCCTGCGCCATCCATTTGCGGCGCGCCTGCAGCAGGCCGTCGGGTCCATCGGGGCGGTCGGTGGCAAGTCGCTTGATCAGCATGCGTTCAGCAGGGTAAGTCCAGTGTGAGTATAGGCGCGCATCGTCGCGATCCGCCGCTCGCCGGCATCATCCGCCCCGGCCATGTCCGATTGGAGCAACATATGGAGATCCGGTTCCCCGAGCAGGCGGCCGGCCTTTTCCGGCCACTCGACCAGGTTGAAGGCCGGTTCGGCGAAGCAGTCGCGAAAACCCGCGTCGATCCACTCTTCGGGATCGGCAAAGCGGTACAGGTCGAAGTGGTAGACAGTCAGCGGCGAGCCGTCGGCGCGGGCCACCTCGTAGGGCTCGCACAGCGTGTAGGTGGGGCTGCGGACCTTGCCCGCATGGCCGAGCGCGCGCAGGATCGTGCGCGTCAGCGTGGTCTTGCCGGCGCCCAGGTCGCCGGACAGCTGCACATGCACCGTGCGCGGCGGCATGGCCTGCACGGCGGCGGCCAGCGCGGCGCCCAGGCGCGCGGTGGCGGCTTCGTCGGGCAGCGTCAGGGTGCGTTCTTCGAGCAAGGGCATTGCGTACAATTCAGGGATGATCGACCGAGTCGCCCCAGGGCAGGCAGATGCGCCACCTACCCCCGTTCCCGGCACCGCCGCCCACCTGGCCGCGGGCCCCGGGGAACTTGCGGCACTGGCCGCGTCGATCCGCGCATGGGGCGCGGAACTGGGCTTTGCCTCGGTGCGCATCGCCGATGTCGACCTCAGTCATGCCGAGCCGGGGCTGATGGCGTGGCTGGCGCAGGGCTACCACGGCGACATGGATTATATGGCGAACCACGGCCTGCGGCGCGCCCGGCCGGCCGAACTGGTGCCCGGCACCGTGCGCGCGATCGTGGCGCGGATGCCGTACCTTCCGGCTGCCGGCGCGCAGGCCGGCGCCACCGACTGGCGCCGGCACGAGCTGGCGCGGCTGGACGATCCGGCCACGGCGGTGGTGTCGCTGTATGCGCGCGGCCGCGATTATCACAAGGTGCTGCGCAGCCGTTTGCAGCAGCTGGCCAGCCGGATCGAGGCCGAAATCGGAAAATTCGGCTACCGCGTCTTTACCGATTCCGCACCCGTCATGGAAGTGGCGCTGGCCAGCCAGGGCGGGCTCGGCTGGCGCGGCAAGCATACGCTGCTGCTGGACCGCGACGGCGGCTCGACGTTCTTCCTGGGCGAGATCCTGGTCGACATCCCGCTGCCGGCCGACGCCCCCGAGTCCGGCCACTGCGGCAACTGCCACCGCTGCCTGGACATCTGCCCCACGCGCGCCATCGTGGCGCCGTACCGGCTGGACGCGCGCCGCTGCATCTCCTACCTGACCATCGAGCACAAGGGCCCGATTCCGGTGGAGTTCCGCGCGCCCATGGGCAACCGCGTCTACGGCTGCGACGACTGCCAGCTGGCCTGCCCGTGGAACAAGTTCGCGCATGTGGCCATGGTGCCGGACTTCGACGTGCGCAACGGGCTCGACGCGCCCGACATGGTGGCGCTGTTCCAGTGGACCGAAGCGGAATTCAACCAGCGGCTCGAAGGCAGCCCGATCCGCCGCATCGGCCATGAGCGCTGGCTGCGCAACCTGGCTGTGGGGCTGGGCAACAGCCTGCGCGCGGCGCTGTCGGGCACGCGCGCCGAAGACGCGGCCCTGGCCGCGCGCATCCGCGCAGCACTGCTGGAGCGGCGCGAGAGCGCCACGCCGCTGGTGCGCGAGCATATCGACTGGGCCCTGGCCCAGGGCGGCCCGCCGCCGGACTAGCTGACCAGCGCCAGCCACAGCGGCGTGGTCACGATCGCCGCCACCGTCATCAGCGAAATCGTCGCCGCCACCATCGGCCCGTTGCCGCCCATGCGCACCGCCAGGATATACGCGCTGGAGGCCGTGGGCAGCGAGGCATACAGCACCACGATCTGGTACTGCAGCGCGGTCAGCGGCAGGTGCCGCCCCACCAGCCAGGCCACGCACGGCATCGCCAGCAGCTTGACCCCGGTCCACCAGGCCACCGGCCCCGCGGTACCGGTGGCACCGCTCATCTGCAGCCCGGCGCCCACCGTCATCAGCCCCAGCGCGGTCGAGGCCGAGCCCAGCCGGTTCAGCGTCATGCCCAGCACCTCGGGCGCATGCAGCCCCATCAGGTTGGTGAGCAGGCCGCCGGCAGTGGCCAGGATCAGCGGGTTGCGCGCCAGCTCTTTCCACAGCGCGGTCTGGCCGTGCCGCGCCAGCGCCCACACCGCCGCCACGTTGCACAGCGGCACCGTGCAGCCGACGATCACCGCCATCAGCGCCAGCCCCTCGGAGCCGCCCAGGCGCGAGGCCAGCGCCAGCCCGATATAGGAATTGAAGCGGAACGCGGTCTGCAGGCCCGAGGCAAAGCTCAGCGCATCCGGCCGCAACACCCATTTGACGGCGTAGCCGCCGGCCATGCCGGTGGCCATCACCAGCAGCGCCAGCCCCAGCATGGCCGAGGTCGACGAGAAATCCAGCACCGCGGTATTGGTCGACTGCAGCAGCAGCGCCGGGAACAGCACGAAGTAGACCAGGCGCTCCACCCCGCCCCAGAAGGCGCGGTCGAACGGGGTATACCGCACCAGCAGCCAGCCGATGAGGATCAGGCTGAAGTCCGGGACCAGCAGGAGAGCAGAAGACATTTATCGTTGTTTTGGTGGCGGTGGCATGACGCGGCAGCTGCCCTGCGGGCCGTCGCGCGGGATTGCGGCGGCGGTGGCGGGGGGTAGATAACGGCAAAAAACCGTAATGTGCGGACTAGGGCAGATACGGATAGGTATTTTTCCAGATTTAGGCCAGCATGGCATGCCAAGTTGTACGCCTGCCGCCATGTTGTCCCGCACCCGGTCCGCGCCGTCGCGCCCGGACACCCACCTCCGAGCCCCCTTCCGCCCTGGTCTGCACCCGGGCCGCTGCCTGCGCCTGGCCGCCGTGCTGGTGGCGCTGTGCGCCGCCACGGCCGCGGGCGCCGTACCGGTGCCGGCACGCTCGGTGGAAATCGAAGGGATACGTTTTGACGATGCGGCGCGCGTGGGCGGCAAGGAACTGCAGCTCAACGGCACCGCCCTGCGCGCGGGCTTCCTGGCCAAGGGCTACGTGGCCGCCCTGTACCTGCAGGAGAAAGCCCGCAACGCGGCCCTGGTGCTGGGCACGCCCGGCGCAAAGCGGCTACAGTTGCGCATGCTGCGCGAGACCGAACCGCCGGACGTCGTGCGCGCCATCCGCCAGGGTATCCGCAACAACCACAGCGAGCAGCAGATGCAGGGGCTGGTCACGCGGCTGGTACAGTTCGAGCGCACCCTGGGCGAGGTCGGCACCGCGCACAAGGGCGACGTGATCAACCTGGATTTTTCCCCGCAGACGGGGACCGTCATCGCCATCAACGGCACGCCTCGCGGCCGGCCGATCCCCGGCGAAGACTTCTACCAGGCCGTGCTGCGGGTCTTCCTGGGCGAGCGCCCGGTCGACGCCGAGGTCAAGCGCGGGCTGCTGGGCGGCTGACACAATTACGCTGCCGGCGCACGGCCCCACCTGTGGCACGGCGACGGCTTCTTTTCTTCCGGGCGGCACCCTGCCCGGATTTCCTGACGGGAGACATGATCTCATGCAAGCTGGCAAACTCGCACTGACCCTGGCCCTGGCCGCCGCCGCCACCGCGGCGCAGGCCCAGAGCTACCCCACCAAGCCGATCCGACTGATCATTCCGTTCGCACCCGGCGGCACCACCGACATCGTCGGCCGCGGCGCCGCGGACCAGATGAGCCGCATCCTGGGCCAGCCCGTGGTGGTGGAGAACCGCGCCGGCGGGGGCGGTTCGATCGGTGCCGACGCGATCGCCAAGGCCGCGCCGGACGGCTACACCATCGGCATCTCCACGGTCTCGACCATGGCGGTGAACCCGGCCTGCAACCCCAAGCTGTCGTACGACCCGATCAAGGACTTCAAGCCCATCACCAACCTGGCCAACGTGGCCAACGTGATCGCCGTGAACCCGAGCTTCCCGGCCAAGGACTACAAGGAGTTCCTGGCCGTGCTGAAGGCCAACCCGGGCAAGTATTCGTACGCCTCGTCGGGCACCTGCGGCTTCGGCCACATGCTGGGCGAGCAGTTCAAGGTCTCGACCAAGACCTTCATGGTCCATATCCCGTACCGCGGCGCGGGCCCGGCGCTGAACGACGTGCTGGCCGGCCAGGTGCCGATCATGGTGGACAACCTGCCCTCTTCGATCCCCTACATCAAGGCCGGCAAGCTGCGCCCGATCGTGGTGGCCTGGAACAAGCGCCTGGAATCCATGCCCAACGTGCCGACCTTCGGCGAAATGGGCCTGAAGGAGCCGAACGACCCGGCCTGGTACGGCCTGGTGGCGCCGGCCGGCACGCCTGACGACGTCATCAAGAAGCTCAACGAGGCCGCCGTCAAGGCCCTGCAGGACAAGGACTTCCAGCAGCGCCTGCGCACCGCCGGCGCCGAGCCGTCGGGCAACACGCCGGCGCAGCATGCGGCCGAGATCAAGAAGGAATTCGACAAGATGAAGAATCTTGTGAAGGTGCAGAACATCAAGCTGGAGCAATGATCCGGCCGGTGTGACGCCACCCGCAAAGGGCCGCCGCGAGGCGGCCCTTTTTTCTTGCCCGCGCCAAAAAGCACTAAAATCCAGCATTCGCCCCAGCCTGACCGCCATGCCCGCCACCTATGACGCCATCCTCCCCGCCCCCTTCGGCAAGATCGGGGTGCGCACGGACGGCGCGCGCATCCGGGCCATCGTGTACCTTCCCGGGCACGTCGAGGCGCGCGCCCCGGCGGACGCGCTGACGCAACAGCTCGCGGCGCAACTGGAGGCCTACTACGCCAACCCCGACGCCGCCTTCGACCTGCCGCTGGCCCCGGCCGGCAGCGACTTCCAGCAGCGCGTGTGGCAGGCCATCAGCGCGGTGCCGCGCGGCGCGGTGACCACTTATGGCACCCTCGCCGAGGCCATCGGCGCGATGCCGCGCGCGGTGGGCCAGGCCTGCGGGCAGAACCCGTTCCCGATCGTGATCCCCTGCCATCGCGTAGTCTCGGCGCGCGGCATCGGCGGGTTCTCGCACCATGCCGAAGACGGCTTCTACCTCGACGTCAAACGCTGGCTGCTGCGCCATGAGGGCGCCATGCTGATATGAGCGGCGCCGCCCAGGCACCTGACATCGCCGCCGCGCCCAGCGACGCCGACGTGGCACTGGTCAGCCGCTTCTGCGACGCGCTGTGGCTGGAAGACGGCCTCTCGCGCAATACCATCGATGCCTACCGGCGCGACCTGACGCTGCTGGCGCGCTGGTTGCAGCATGAGCACCGCGGCGAGTTGCCGGGCGCGGACGACGGCGCGCTGTCGGCCTACTTCAACGCACGTCACACGCAGAGCCGCGCCTCGTCGGCCAACCGTCGCCTGGCGGTGTTCCGCCGCTTCTACCAGTGGGCGCTGCGCGAACACCTGGTCGAAGCCGACCCCTGCCTGCTGCTGCGCCCCGCCAAGCAGCCGCCGCGCTACCCCAAGACCCTGACCGAGTCCCAGGTCGACGCGCTGCTCGAAGCGCCCGACACCGACACGCCGCTGGGGCTGCGCGACCGCACCATGCTGGAACTGATGTACGCCAGCGGGCTGCGCGTGTCGGAGCTCACGCAGATGAAGACCATCGAGATCGGCCTGAACGAAGGCGTGGCGCGCGTGGTCGGCGGCAAGGGCGACAAGGAGCGGCTGGTGCCGTTCGGCCAGCAGGCCGGCGACTGGCTGCGCCGCTACCTGGCCAGTGCGCGCCCCGCGCTGCTGGCCGGGCGCGCCTGCGACGCGCTCTTTGTCACGCAGCGCGGCGAAGGCATGACGCGGCAGGCGTTCTGGCACCTGATCAAGCGCCATGCGCGCGATGCCGGCGTGCACGCGCCGCTGTCGCCGCACACGCTGCGGCACGCCTTTGCCACGCACCTGCTCAACCACGGCGCCGACCTGCGCGTGGTGCAGCTGCTGCTGGGCCACGCCGATATTTCCACCACCCAGATCTATACGCACGTCGCCCGCGAACGCCTGCGCGAGCTGCACCAGCAGCACCATCCGCGCGGCTGAGCAAGCGGGCGGCGACCACTGTCATGAGCAAGACCAGGCACGTATCAGAAACCCCCGCGACGCAGTACCTGCGCAAGCATGGCGTCGCCTTCGGCGAGCATCCGTATAACTATGTCGAGCACGGCGGCACCGGCGAATCGGCGCGCCAGCTGGGCGTTCCCGAGCACGACGTGATCAAGACCCTGATCATGGAAGACGAGCGCGCGCAGCCGCTGGTGGTGCTGATGCACGGCGACTGCTCGGTCTCGACCAAGAACCTGGCGCGCCAGGCCGGCCGCAAGAGCGTGCAGCCGTGCAAGCCCGAGGTGGCGCAGCGCCACAGCGGCTACATGGTGGGCGGCACCTCGCCCTTCGGCACGCGCAAGCGCATGCCGGTCTACGTCGAATCGACCGTGCTGGAGCTGGCGCGCATCTATATCAACGGCGGGCGCCGCGGCTACCTTGTCAGCGTGGACCCGAAGCTGCTGCCCATGCTGGTGGACGCCCAGCCGGTGCAATGCGCACTGCCTGACTGAGTGCCCCCGCGCAAACCGAGGGCAGCCTCGATGCCAATCCGGGAAGTCACGGACGTAGCGAGGCCCCTGCCGCGCTACAATCGCGCCAGCCTGAAAACACCCCACTACACATGGCCAATCTGCTATTCGCCCTCGCCGCCTACCTGATCGGCTCCGTTTCCTTCGCTGTGGTCGTCAGCAAGCTGATGGGGCTGCCGGACCCGCACTCCTATGGCTCCGGCAATCCCGGTGCCACCAACGTGCTGCGCACCGGCAACAAGAAGGCCGCCATCCTGACGCTGATCGGCGATGCCCTGAAGGGCTGGCTGGCGGTATGGCTGGCCGCGCGCTTCGGGCCGGCCTACGGGCTCAACGAAACCGGCCTGGCCATGGTGGCGCTGGCGGTCTTCCTGGGGCACCTGTTCCCGGTGTACCACCGCTTCGCCGGCGGCAAGGGCGTGGCCACCGCGGCCGGCATCCTGCTCGCCATCGACCCGATCCTCGGCCTGGGCACGCTGGCCACGTGGCTGATCATCGCGTTCTTCTTCCGCTACTCGTCGCTGGCGGCACTGGTGGCGGCGATCTTCGCGCCGTTCTTTTATGTGCTGATGAACGGCGTGGATGTGATGACGGGGGCGATCTTCGTGATCAGCGTGCTGCTGATTGCGCGGCACCGGCAGAATATTGCCAAGCTGCTGGCCGGGAAGGAAAGCCGGATCGGGGAGAAAAAGAAGGTCTGAAAACGGCCTGAGGCAGCCCTGACGCCGGCTCAGGCCTCGGCTGCCCCGAACAGCATCTCCACCCGGAACCCGCCACCATCGGCATTCACCAGGTTCAGCTTCCCACCCGCCTGCCGCACCAGCCGGTCCACGATCGCCAGCCCCAGCCCGGAATGCGCATTGCCGCCCCGGGCCGGGTCCAGCCGCACAAAGGGCAGCGTGGCGCGTTCCTTGTCATCCTCGGGAATGCCGGCGCCCTGATCCTCCACCACCAGCAGGTAACCCTCCGGCGTGCGCGCGGTCGCGATGCATACCGGCGGCTTGCCATACGCGTAGGCGTTGTCGACCAGGTTGCCGACGATCCGGTCCAGCTGCGTGGCGATCATGCGGAAGCCCTCGCCCGCGCCCAGCGACAGCACCACCTGGCGCTCCTGCTCGGCCAGCGACGCGGCCAGCTCATTGACGCGCCGGTCCACCGGCACCGGGCGCGCGGTCGACTCGCTGGTCTGCGCGAAGCTCAGGAACTGCTCGACGATGGCCGACATGGACTCGACGTCGCGCGTCACCCCCGCGGCGGCCTTGGGATCGGCCAGCATCTCGGCGCGCAGGCGCAGCCGCGCCAGCGGTGTCTTCAGGTCATGCGCGATGCCGGCCAGCATGGTGTTGCGCTCCTGGTCGATGCGCGCCAGGTCGGCCACCATGCGGTTGAAACGCTCGATCAGCTGGCGCAGCTCATGCGGGCCGCGCTCGCGCAGCGGCGGCACGGCGTGCTGGCGCGACAGCAGCTCTGCCGCATTGGCCATGTCGCGCACCGGCCGCTGGATCTGCCAGGCGATCAGCACGGCAAAGACGATGGCCACGCCCACCACCAGCATCACGCCAGGCACCAGCCGGTTGTCAGGCGGCGGATTGTGGACCCAGAGGATCGGCATGGCGATCCAGCGGGCCCGGCTGGGCAGCTTGATCCAGATGCGCGGCGTGGTCTCGTCCTCCAGCCGGATCTCGGTGCCCTGCGGCAGCCTGCCGATGAACTGCTCGACCAGCCGGCGCGAGCGCCCGCCCTTGGGCACGACGGCATGCTCTTCGGCGTCGGCCGTGTTGGCTGTCTCAACCAGGCTGGGCAGCTTCGCCGGCGGACGCGCGTCGAGCGCGCGCTCGATGCTGTCGAGCTGGAACAGCATCTGCTCGACTGAATAGTCCACCTGCTGCTGGCGGCGGTCCATGCGCAGGATGGCCAGCCATGAGAAATGGCTGATCACAAGCACGGCGGCAATCAGCAGCGCAATGCGGCCGAACAGGGTGTCGATACGTCGCAACTTCATCGGAAAGCAGGCTCTGGTGGCATGCGGCGCCAGGGGGCGGGCGCCGCGGCCATTATTCGGGGAGTCCCGCGGACATCTCTTCCGCTTCGTCGGGCACGAAGGTATAGCCGCGCCCGCGCACGGTCTGGATATAGCGCGGGCGCTGCGCGTCTTCATCGAGCAGCCGGCGCAGGCGCCAGATCTGCACGTCGATACCGCGGTCGCTGATGCCGCTGGCGCTGCCGTACATCAGCTCGACGATGCGCTCGCGCGACAGCACTTCGAGCGGATGCATCAGCAGCAGCTTGAGCAGCGCGAACTCGGTATCGCTGATCGACAGCGTCTGGCCGGCACGGCCCAGCGTGCGCTGGCGGAAATTGACGCGGAACGGGCCGAAGGCGACCGATTCGCGGTCCTCGGGCGCGGCCGCGGGGCGTGCCAGCTTGCGGCGCAGCACGGCGTTGATGCGCGCCAGCAGCTCGCGCGGCGAGAACGGCTTGCCGAGGTAGTCGTCGGCGCCGATCTCGAGCCCGACGATGCGGTCGATCTCGTCGCTGCGGGCCGTGAGCAGGATTACGGGGATGTCGTCGTTCTTGGCGCGCAGGTTGCGCAGCGCGGTCAGGCCGTCGACCTTGGGCATCATCAGGTCCAGCACGATCAGCGCCGGGCGCTCGCGCTCCAGGCGCGCCTGCAGGCCGTCGCCGTCATGCATCACCGAGACGGCAAAGCCCTGCTGGGTCAGGTACTCGCGCAGCAGGTCGCGAAGTTCGGGATCGTCGTCGACGACGAGGATCTGGGTAGGCTGGTTCGTTCGCATAGGCACATGATAGTCAGCCCCGGCGCCACACATGCCGGTTTGGCCGGGCGGTTTTGTTTCCGGAGGTTACACCCGGGGCGCTGGTAATCCGCTGTAATAAAAGCGCCGGGCGCCGAAATACGGGCGTCCGGGCCCGCACATTATCCTTGCGGCATGACGTGCCACCGGCGCCGCCGCATTGCGCGCCACACGGCACTTGCCGGCCTGCCGGCCACCCGCGGCGTGCCCCTCCACGCGGCGGGCCGGCGCCCGTGGCGTTGCGGCATACTGCTGCATCGTCACTTGCCAGACCGAACATTGCAGGCGCGCCGCGCGCGCCGCCCCCAGGATTTGCGGCCATGTC